>JAURZP010000407.1 GCA_030653335.1 Methanoregula sp.
GAGATCGATAACCGCGTTCTCGTCAATAAATGCGAGCGTGTTGCATTTGAAAGCGGAAAACATACCGCACTTCTCAACCGGGCCGGGGGTGCATCATGAGCACGCCCGCACACGAGATGGGAAGGAAGGATGCATCATTCGAACGCGAACCGGCACGAAGGGTTTTTGCAAGCGAGCTGCGGGAATGCCGGTACCAGTTCAAGGATGGCGAAGACGAGAAGAGCCCGACATTTGTCCTGCTCCCGACCGGAGAGCGCTGCAACCGGATCTTCATAGTAGGTACACTCACCGAAAAACAGCGGCAGGGTGACCAGAACATGTTCTATCGCGGAAGGGTAGTAGACCCGACCGGGACCTTCTTTATCATGGCCGGCAGTTACCAGCCCGAGGCCATGCAGCAGCTGGCAAAGATCGAGACACCGGCCTTTGTAGCAGTCATTGGCAAACCGAGCGTGTACCGGAAGGATGAGGCGAGTGCACCCATGGTGTCGGTCCGTGTGGAATCAATAAATATCGTGGACAAGGAGACCCGGGATCTCTGGATACTCGACACAGCTGAACGCACGCTTGACCGGATTGAGGCATTTGCTGTAGGTACTGCACCGGATGTACTAAAGGCAAAGGAGCAGTATCCCACGATCGATCCAGTGACATTCAGAAAGATTGCGTACGATGCACTGGCACAGATCAAGATCTAATCCTTTTTTTTATGAGCAAGCGCCGTTCACCAGCCTTTCAAGCCACCCGATAATTTCGTCAGGGCGAGAGAAAACAGCATACAGAAAAAAACCCGGGCACCCCTCCATCGCGACCGACCTCTTTTTTACCATCAGGACTCTTCTAAGTCAGCGCTGTCAAAAACAAGATAACCATCTTCCCGCAACCTTACCTTCCCTTCAATTGTCCCGGCAGAGAACAGCGCGTACTTCCGGTGGCGGTACTGGTCGGCACGCACGAGCTTTGACTTTGTTTTTAAGAGGGCGAGGAGTTTTTTAGCCTGCTGAAGACTGACATCCCCCCATTTGCATTCGCCAAAGATAACGGTGGATGAAGTATCGTCTGTCGCCACGAGATCGATCTCGTCCCCCTTATACCACCAGTGGCCGGTACGGTATCCCGGCAGGACAATTGCAGCATACTCGTTTCGCACGAACGCCTCGAACTGCCTGCCGAAGAACGGGTTGAGATCCGGAAGAACGGAACCGGGATGCCCGGTCTCGATCTCCTGTCGGCGCGGGAAGACATAGCAGTACCAGAAATCAAAGACCCGGTCCCGGATGAGGTATATCGCCTTGCGGGAATTACCCATGAGCGGCACCTCTTTTTCCACAAGCCCCAACCGGATCATGGATTCGAGGTACGGGTACACGTGGCGGGTATCGAGACCGCAGAACTGCGCAATCGCAGTCGGAGCGGTGTTGCCAAGCGCAATCGCATGGAGGACGGACTGGTAAATTTTAAGCTCCCGGAACTCCTGCGAGAGGATAAAGTATGGTTCGTGGTAAAAGTACCCGTAGCGGTTGAAAAATTCGGTTGTGTAAAACGAGTCGCAATCCTCATACGCGCCAGCCTTGAGAAGATACTCCGGCACCCCGCCGATCGAAAGGTACACTTTCAGGACCTCAGGGAACGTGAAATGGAAAAACCTCCTCGCATCGGAAAACCTTAACGGCCCTAACAGCAGGTCACGCGTTCTCCGGCCATAGAGCGGGGATGTGGACGAGAGGGCAAGATCGCTCATGAGCGAGAGTATCGAGCCTGAGAGAAGAAGGCACCAGTCAGAGCCGGTGATACTACGGTCCCAGGCTTTCTGGAGCGCAGAAAGAACAGAGGGGTCGTTTCTTATCAGGTACGTAAACTCGTCAATTACAAGGTACGTCCTCTTGTCCAGCGGTTTTTGTGCGAGATAGGTAAAGAGCTGATCCCATGTCCTGATATCCAGCTCAGCGAGGAGGGGATCGCCAAAATACTCCGCGCACCGGCTCTTGAGCTGCGCGATTTGGATATGCGGGGATGCGTCCTCTGCGATATAGAGTATGCCGGGCTTGTCCCGGATGAATTCATCGATGAGCCGGGTCTTTCCGATCCGCCGCCGGCCATAGAGGATGATGAGCCGGCCCCCGGAATCCTGCCATTCACGCTCCAGCAGGGCACGCTCTTCCTCGCGGTCGATAAACTCTCTAATCATGATTAGTACTAATCACGATTAGGATTATTAATGTGTCGCTGGTTAGGGGGTATTGGAATCCTAAAAAAACCAGATCCTTCTCAAATCACCGGTCCTTTAAAAGACACAGGGTTGCTCTGTCCCTCTCCGACGGTGGGCCCGTGCCCCGGCATCGGCCATTTTCCTGAATATGTGAAAAAAACCGTACACTTTTACACACTTTTTCAAAATACGTTCTTTCCGCGATATTAAGGCCAAACGGAGCGTTTTGGTGCCGATTGAAAAACGCTAATGTACGCTAATGGGAGGCAAAACTCGAAGGGGGCTGGATAGGTAGCACGGTCAAAGTGAAAAGAACCCCTGTTTTTGGGATCGATCATTCCGACCCGTGACTCTGGGAGACCTGCACTCCGCCAAACCCATTTCTCCGTCGTAGACCCTCTATCAGTGAAGGGATCCGGGTACCAATTCCGGCGCAAATCCACCCTATTCCGGCACACGCATTTCTAAAAACTTCAGAATGAGCCCCGTTAGGCTGAATTCGGCTTATTTCGGGCTCAAAAATGTACGCTAATAGACGCGTTTGGCTGGCAGATCTCTTGTCAGATGGGCTAAAGTAGGTGGAAAATGAAAGGAAGGCCTGTTTTGGGGGTCAAAGCGAATAACACTCACGTATGACACAGACGTAAATTTTACGTATATTTACGGACCCCTTGTTCATGCAAATACTCCAGGAGTTTTCGATCAAAGTGTGGTTGAAAATTTTCAGGCAGGGTCAGCTAAATTTTTCCGGGCTTGGTCTCACCCGGACCAGTGTGAGGGGACTGGGTTCAACCATGCGCACTATAGGGACAACAATACTCGAAATTTTTGTGCCGGGGTCCAGCCGGGAATTTCCGGCAAGGCCCCCCGTCCCTGCTGAAAGCCGGGGACTGGTCGGTCTCGCGCGAGGGGAGCAGAGACGAAGGCCGTGTGGGGATGTTGTTATAATAAACAGTAGTAATTTTATTACAAAGAACCCGGAGATTTTGTCATGATAACGCAGGTCCATTTCATTTTGACATATATGTGCACATTAGAATGCGAGCACTGTTTCGTCTGTAGCAGCCCGTCTTCTGAGGGTACGTTCACACCCGGTCAGATTTCTGCAGCACTCGATCAAACGGATAAACTGGGAACCGTGGACACGGTGTACTTTGAAGGCGGAGAACCATTCCTCTTCTATCCCGTGCTTCTCGATGCAGTCCGGCAAGCCAGGAACCGGGGATATAAAGTCGGTATCGTAACGAACGGCTACTTTGCCACATCCGAAGAGAACGCCCGGTTCTTCCTTGCGCCATTGGGAGAACTCGGGATTGCAGATATGAGCATCAGCGATGATGTCTTCCATTACGAGAACCAAAAGGAGAATCCAGCTCGTCGTGCTTCTGCGGCGGCAACGGCCCTTGGCATGCCGACAGCGATCCTCGCACTCGACCCCGGGGCATCGGGCCCGGAGATAAAGGGTACTCCCCGGGAAGAGAAGACGGGAGTTGTGACAGAAGGAGGCATC
Organism: Methanoregula sp.; assembly: GCA_030653335.1. Taxonomy (GTDB): domain Archaea; phylum Halobacteriota; class Methanomicrobia; order Methanomicrobiales; family Methanospirillaceae; genus Methanoregula. The sequence continues at coordinate 3,720 of JAURZP010000407.1, forward strand.
ATGTTCCGTGGACGGGCTGCAGAAAAACTGAGCCCGAATGCCGTTACAATAGACTGGGAACAATTCACAAGATGTCCTTACGAAGATCTAAAAAATCCCTCAAGGATGCATGTGGATTCATTTGGCAATCTCCAGATCTGCCAGGGGATCTCTTTAGGAAACATCTGGAAACATCCATTAGACGAACTGGTCCGGACATATTCCCCATCTTCGCACCCGATCTGCGGGCCGCTCGTTGAGGGTGGACCGGCTCAGCTTGCCCGTGTGCTTGGGTATACTCCCCCGGCAGGTGTGGCAGATGCCTGTCACCTCTGTTATCTTGCACGGAAGTCATGCCGGAGCAGGTACTTAGAAATCCTGGGGCCGACGCAGGTGTATTGTGATGGCGGAACCTGACCCTGATATCAGATGACAGGGAGATGAGATGGAGCCGCATGTTGTTCAGGATTACGATATCGCTATTTATGGCTGCCAATATTTGAAAAGATTCAAGAACCAGCGCGGAGCAAGATAAGATACAAGATACCGTGTCCGGCCCGCCCCCGCTCCTCGAATCACCATCCCGTCAGCGTCTTTTTGTCTTCCTCATCTCGATCGCCTCGTTCATGGGGACCCTCGATTCCACCATTGTCAATATCTCACTCCCCACCATCGCGGATTACTATGGTACAAGCATCACCCTCGTCTCATGGATCCCGATTGCGTACCTGCTCGCACTCGCATCGGCACTTATCGCGTTCGGGCGCTTTGCCAACATTCACGGATATCGGAAGGTCTACATATCGGGGTTTTTAGTCTTTACAATCGCATCGCTCCTCTGCGCCATCTCCCCATCCATCCAGATCCTGATCGGGTGCCGCATCATCCAGGGTCTCGGGGCAGCAATGCTCCAGGCTATCGGAGGGGCGATGATCGCTATCTATCTTCCCGGTCGGATCCGGGGGTGGGCGCTTGGCATGCTCTCTACGTTTGCGGCGATTGGTGTGGCAGTCGGACCGGTTCTTGGGGGCTATCTCACCGAATACTTAAGCTGGCACTGGATTTTTTTAGTAAATATTCCGGTTGGAATCTGTGCAATCCTGCTCGGCAGGATGGTCATCCCGAACGACCAACCGGATAAAAAGGTACGTGGGGCATTCGATCTGACGGGGGCGGGACTGCTCTTCGTTGCACTGGGAGCGTTCATTTTTACCATATCCATGGGAAGGAGTCTTGGGTATACTTCACCGGTCATCCTCTCGGCGGCAACCCTTTTCATTCTCGGGACCGCTGCATTCCTGTACCGTGAATCGCGTGTTCCGGATCCGCTTATACGTCTCACGCTTTTTAAAAACAGGGATTACACACTCGGCAATACCGGGCTCCTGTGCGTATTTATCCTCTATCTTGGGACAAGCTTCCTCATGCCGTTCTATCTCGAGCAGGGGAGGGGATTTTCCACAAACATATCAGGGCTTTTCATGCTGGTGCCTGCAGTTGCACTGATCGCGACATCCGTTATTGCCGGTAGGATCTCTGACCGGATAGGTTCCCGGATTCTCTGCATTGCAGCCGGCCTCTGTTTTGCCTGTGCAATGTTCCTCTTCACAACACTCAGCGTACATTCGCCCATCGTTATCGTAGTGATCTACCTGCTCCTGTTCGGGTGCTCGGGCGGCCTTTTTATCGCCCCGAACTTCAGGCTCTTAATGAGTCATGCCCCGCAGGGTGAAGAGGGTCTGATATCCAGTATAGCAATGACGGTCAGGAACACCGGTGCTGCCATCGGTGTTGCGCTCTTTTCAATGCTTTTTATTCTGGCTGCAGGTACGGCTTCAGTCGATTCCATACTAAGTGTCACTCAACAGGATGCCGGGTTCCATCTCGCATTCCTCTTCGGGTTTGCCGTATCGCTTGTTATCCTTGTATCGGCATTTTTCTCACACGAGAGAGAGGAAATGGGTAGACCAGAAACAAAAGGGGCGGAATAAATCATAAAAAAGCCAAACCCCCGGCCAACCAAATCCCCAATCACCCTCATCAGCATCATCTCCGCCATCGGGATCTGTGACGCAGTCGCCATACTGAACAAAAAGAGTGACTTAAACAAACCTTTTTTTTGGCCGTGATGCCTTTGTCGTGATCTTCAAAATCGTATCAATAAATGTCGATACCAAAGAGATGCCGGGCGGGATGCCATTCATCCTGCCTGTTCTGCGGGAACTGCCGGAGTATTTCGCTCTGTCTTCACTTGCAGATGAGAGGGTCTGCCGGCCAGAACACCAGCCCCCAAAGACTGCTGTGCTTGTGGCACTGGCAGCAGCCATGAGTGCAGGGGCAGAAATACGGCATTAAGGTGCACATCAGTGCCGCAGCAAAAGAAGGAGAATGCCGGGCAACCCCTTCAAAGATATAACGGTAACAGAAAGAGTGGATTTTGTGATGAAGGGTGGAACAGTCACCAGAAGAGATGGGGTTCCCGGGTTGTAACATTCCTTATGAAAGAAGAAGAACTCATTCGACTTTGAGCACCATAATCGTAATATCATCGAACTGCGGCGCATTCCCACAGAATGATTGCACCGCCCGGTGGATCGTATCAACCATCTGCCCGGCGCTCAATGCGTGACTCTCCTGAATCACTGCCCATAACCGCACCTCGGAGAACATCTCTTCGTTCTCGTTGATAGCTTCTGTCACTCCATCAGTGTACATGACCAGCACATCCCCTTTTGCAAGCGTAACCGACTGCTCCTCATAATCCGGCTCATCCACAAGTCCAATGACCGGGCCGGTGGGTCCGAGTTCCTCCATCGAACCATCAGCCCGCCGGAGCATGGGGGCGTTGTGACCCGCATTGACGTAGGTGAGCACCCGCTTTTTTTCATCAAGAATTGCATAAAATACCGTGACAAAACTGGTAGATCCCGAGTCTTCAATGAAGATCGTGTTCGAACCGTCAAGCACCCGTTTTGCCGTCTTCTCCCAGCGGGAGATGATCCGCACTGCTGTGCGGGAGAGCGCCATGAAGAGTGAAGCCGGTACCCCTTTGCCTGCAACATCGGCAATTACGAGTGCATACCTTGCGTCCCCATCGGAAAATACATCATAGAAATCCCCGCCCACTTCCCGTGCAGGCAGGCTTGCGGCAGCGAGATCGAATCCGGTCGGACGGGGGATATTTTTCGGGAGGAACGCGTTCTGGATATCGGCAGCTACCTGAAGTTCGGCTTTCTTACGCTCCAGCTCTTCGGTGTAAGCAAGGATTTTTGTAATCATTATGTTGATGCTGGACTCCAGATGGGCAAACTCCGACGTATTCACGCTCCGTATCGTATGGGTAAGATCCCCGCTGGCAATCTTTTCAACGTCCATGACAATTGCGTTGATATCTCCGGTCAGTTTCCGGAACGCTGCATAGGCAAGGACGATGCCCAGGATGATTGCAAAGAACCCGATGAGCAGGTACTCGGATACAAGGTTTGCAAGAGCGGCGTTCAGGCGAATACTGCTGAATCGCAGCTCAACAACCACGCTGTGATCCGATACCGCTTCCGGGTCACGAAGATCGACAAAGATATACCGGGTCTGCGTGCCATCCGCTGCATCAGGGACAGAAAAGCCGGTCCGGTTCAGGATGGCAAGTCCCGCGTACTGCTCACCGCCTGGCCCTGCCTCACCTTCCCGTGCCACAACATTGCCATAGTAGTCATACACCCGGATGCCAGACAGGTCCGGATTTATTGCCTGCAGGCGCTGTGCCATTTTCTGGTACGAGAACTGGGACCGGACATCAAAAAACTCCTGCGACTCCACCCCGACTTCGAGCACGTACCGGTGGTCCGGGCTCGGCAGGTAGGCAAACTTTCTCAGCGTGCCTTTCACATCGGTATCACTTGCATCCTGGACCGACCTGACAACAGGATCCGCAGAAAAGTTCGAGCCCAGCCGGACCCGGGTCAGCGACTGGTAAAAATCCGGATACTGCCGGAAATCAATACCCTCCATCTCGGGAAGTGTGGAATATTCAATGATCCCATCCTCGTTGAAGATATAGAGGTTTGCCGTACCGGAGAATTCCGGGGAAATATCCGAGCGGATCTGTGAAAGGTTCATCCGTGAAGGATCGTTTCCACTTTGTATGTACGCATCCTTAAACACATCAAGCGATCGCATCATCGGCGGGTTGAAGGGCTCATCTAACAGTTCGAGTCCTTTATTGACAAGCCAGACGGATTCCACCGCATTGTTCCCGGTATTGTTCTTTAGGATCGCATAGTCCTGCTGGATCTCTTCTTTTGCCTGAATATACGAGATTGCGAGTGCTCCGGTAACAACAATGCCGATGATGAGCGCAATAAAGCCGATCAGGTAGTAGATGAGCGAGAGCAGCCGGCGTTTTTTCTTAAACCCGCTCTTCATAGTAACCTGTGGGATACGGGATTTGTTCTGACGCTCGCGTGTGCACCCTGCATGGAGCTCGATCCGGAATAAAAGAGAAGGGGGATCATTGTTGTTTTTTTATTGACCGGACTCCGTTGATTTACTTCTCTTTCCTGATGGCAGATACCGTCGAAATGCCGATGAGTGCTGACTTGACCTTTGTGATATTTAAGAGATTGTGCATGGCGACAAACTCTCCGGTATCCGGTGCCGTACCGATCTGGAACTCGAAATCTGCGGCATTGTCCCAGGAGAGGTTTTTGAAGACTGCGCCTTTGTTGTACAGGAAAACACTATTGTCTTTCGTCCGTGCATCCGTGTAAAAGAGCGCCGTAAGAACCTCTGTGGAAAATGCCTTTTGTGCCACCGTAAGATCAATGCCATACCCGACACTGATGAGAATATCCCCGGAATATTGGGGCTTTACGTCAACCACAGAAATTTTTTCCGGTACGCTTCTATCAAACGGTAAACTGCTCACGGTCTTTCCGCCCGGTATAGAAACCGGACCCTTTGCACTCTGTTCGGCGCATGCAGCGAGCAGCGAGGTCTTCATGTCGGAGCTGCAAAGGCCACCGATCGTCGCTTTCATTGCAATGGCACAGACACCCTTGAAATCGGGATACGTCTGTTTTGCGTACTGGAAGATGCCCTCGTACACTTCGGCAAGGGTCATGCCTTCGGGTTGTTCTGACGCAATGCGGATCATATCAGTAAACGGACCTGTGAATGCGACATTAAAAAGAGAGAAGGCCTTCATGCCGCCGGATTCTGAGTCTTTTGCTGTGAAGAAATCCGAAGTCAGGTGGCCATCGGTCGGAATCCAGTAGACCGTCCCGCCAATGCTGATCATCTCGCCCACCAGCGGAGCTGCAATATCCCGGTCCTTCCCCATCGCCCCGATGCCGACACAGAACCCTGCAAAACACCCGCGGGTTGCCTGCACGTCATGCAGGGTGACCTTTCCCTCATGGATGGCACGCTGATCTCCGGTAACTGCGAGAGTGCAGGGTTTGTCCGCGAGGTGCTCAGCAGAGAGCGACCATCCGCTCCCGGCAATCTGAATCATGCCTGCGGAAGGCACGGTTTTCTTTCCGGTACCTGCGAGTGCATCTTCAACGGTTGGATATACCAACATGACTTTGATAAAACCCCCTGATGTTAAGAGTTTCCGGACGAATTCCTGGAGTCCGCAGACCGCTATATGCCCTTTTCGTTCCTTCATCTTCCGGATACTGTCCTGGAAGACCCGGAGCCCGGCTGAACTTAAGTAGTCCACACCGATAAGATCAAAGATGATGGCCGTGTCATGATCATTGAGATTCTGCTGGATCGCAGATGCAACTTGCTGTGCTCCGGTCCCATCCATCCTCCCGGATAAGGAAAGGACCAGCTGTTCACCGGCTCTTCTGGCGGTAATTTCCATAAATACTCCTTATGAACCTGTGGAGCCGGCAGGGATTTAGGACTTTCGCATAGCCAACAGATTAAGGACTTTGATCAAATTGCCGCTTTTTTTAGAAGTTGAAGATCTCAATACATTGTAGACCAAAAAAAAGCTCCCAAAATATCTCCTGGCTCTCAGGACCGCTGACCGCGTTTGATACGCCAGTTACTCTCAGTATACCTCAACAAGCCCCTTGCTCCTGCCGGTGATCGACCGGCCTCCCTGCGGGGTCACGATAAACGTATTCTCAATCCCCACAAGCCCGACTTTTGAGATGCCTTTCTTGGGTTCGATGGCAAAGACCATTCCTTCCTGTAAGGGCTCATCAAACCCCTCTGCAATGACCGGCATCTCATCGATCCAGAGCCCGATCCCATGACCAAGGAATTTTACCTTGTGCTTCCCAAATCCCATAAAGTTGTTTAAGAACTCCGGCTCAATGTCCGCCATCACGGTTGTGTAGATCTCTGACGGGATGGCGCCCGGCTTTAAGAGCCCTGCAAGCTGATTTTGGATCTCAACGCACCGCTCATGCTCCCGAATCGCCTCATCAGGGATCGGCTTTCCAAACATATACGTCATGGTCTTGTCGGTCTGGTACCCTTTGTACCCGCACCCGATATCGATGACAACCAGCTCGCCTTTTTTCAGTTTCCTTTCCCGGCAGCCCATCAGCGGGACGGATGGGTGCATACTGAAGATGCCTCCGGGCGTATTAACGCAGGTGGGGGATATGGAACTCGTGCCAAACCCAATCTGGCCGAGCAGCATCTCGTTGAACATCCCAAAGCGGATGATGCCCTGGTGGCCTTCCTTTACCATGAGCGTATAGAGATCGCAGGTGAGCCCGACCTCATCGATTCCTTCTTTGAGCATCTTAGGAATGCAGTCTTCGAGCACATGGCGGTGGATCTTCCCGGCGTGTTCCATTAAGGAGAGTTCATACCGGCTCTTCACGGCCCTGACCGCTGAAACCTGTTCATCGACAGACTGCACATCCGTAAACGGCAGGTACTTCTGGAGCCGCTGGAGCTGGGCAATGGTCATCTGGTCGGTTTCGAGATAGACTGTCGAGGGAAGACGGCCCATGCCCGCCGCCACGTCCCGGTAGCTCTTCATCTCCCGTATCTGGGAAAAGAGCGACTCAATCTTTGCCCGCTCGAAACTCTGCCGGACCCAGAAGACGGCTTCGCCATCGTGCGGGATGAGCAGGAGCCCGTCCTGCATGGTGCCGGTAAAATAGTAAAGGGGAATCTTGCCTACGATGGCCGCAATCTCCCAGTCAGGATGGGTGCGATCCATCCGGGCCCGGAAGCGGTTCATGCGGTCGGTAAGTTCGGTGAGCGGGACTTTCATCTCATTATGATGGAACGGAAAGTGTGATAAAAATAATGAAATGGCGCAGGAGCGACCGGATGATACTGCCGTCTACCCCTGTGCAGGTAATAACCGTGAGGATAAATACCAGAGGATCGAACAAATCCAACAGCGATCTATGCAGCGACTTACGCCGGCCCGGTGGCTCATCATCCTCGTAGGTATTCTGGTATCTCTGAGTGTTCTGCTCAATTACAGTACGGTGCACAGGTTTGTCCAGCCTGTCGAGGAGAACCCATCCGTTTATCTTTTATACGCATCCACCGGCTCAATGGGCCAGCTGCTCAATACCAAACAGATCGATGCGTTCCTGATCTGGGAGCCGGTGGTCTCGAATGCCGAGCTCTCCGGCATTGGTAAATGTATCGCGGTCCCGTCCGATCTCCCTCCCCCGGGAAAATGGAATGACCAGGCGATCAATGTACTGGTACTTCGAAACGATTTCATTAAAAACAACCCGAATACCTCTGCCCTCTTCTCCGCTCTCACAACAGCGGCGATAAACCGTACCCGGGAGGACCCGGCACTGGCAGAGAATATCACCGCTGCCTGGGTCTATGGAAAGAACCCGATCCTCACACCCGTGGGGTCGCTTCAGCCGCTGGATGTCGAGAAGCATGCCTTTGCCAACATTGTCTTCACGGCGAATGCTGACCCCCCCGTATCCGGTATTGTGCAGAGCATTATCGTAAAGACACCGGACAGTACGTACAATCCCCTGTCGATGATGGACCCTGCTGTTGCACGCAGGGGGGAGCAGTACCTGACGAATGCATCGGTTCCCGTAGCTGACCCGGGCGTGCCGGGTCTTGGCATCGGCTATAACCCCTCAACCGATAATTATGCACCCCTCTACGTCATGGTTAAGGATTCTGCGTATTTCTGCAACCGGTACGGCTTCTGCGTTGTTCCCGATGATTTGGAAACCTCCCGCCCGGTCTCCTGCACGCTGTCTGTACGGGGGGAAACGTTTGCCCATGTCAACCTCATACCCGGCCAGTCCGGCGGGGGCATCATGACCACGATCGGCCAGAATGCCCTCGATGGTGCGTTTGTGGGATCGGTCCCGGCAGAACAGCAGATTGGTCTGGGTAACCCGGCATCCATCATCCAGTCTATCAATACCGGAGGTTCCGGGCTGGTTGTTGGCAACAGCGCTCCCTGTAATAACTGGACGGGCTTTGTCAAATGGGTAAAAGTCCGCTCTGCTACCGGCAGTCCCGTGGTTATTGCAACGGTCCAGAGCTCGATCCAGGAAGACATGGTACGCGAAGCGTTTGCATATGAGAATATCTCGGTGAAATTCTATGGTACTGATTTTAAAGCAGCGTATCCGTGAATACGGCAAAGGACTGGCACTCATTGTCATCCTCTTACTAGTCTGGGAAGGCATTGCCCTCCTGATACAGAACAACTACATCCTCCCGCGACTCGGTGAAATTTTGGCCGTACTGCTCCAGCCTGCTGCACCGGTTCTTGGCGGCGAGTCCCTGATCCAGAACACGATTCAAAGCCTCAAAGAGGTCCTCGCCGGATTCCTCTGTGCAGCAGCCATTGCCATTCCGTTCGGCCTCCTCATCGGCTGGTCAAAAGAAGTCCAGAAATATCTCAACCCCACCATCCAGATCCTCCGCCCGGTCCCCCCGATTGCCTGGATGCCGTTTGCCATCGCATGGTTCGGTATCGGTTTTAATTCCATCCTCTTTATCATTGGCATGGGTGCGTTCTTCCCGATCCTGATCAACACGGTTGACGGGGTGCAGGGAGTCCGCCTGCGGTGGATCGAAGTAGCAGAGACGTTCCATGCGACCACGTTTGAGAAGCTCCGTACCGTGATCCTTCCCGGTGCACTTCCCGTGATCTGGACCGGCCTCCGGGTCTCGTTTGGTGTGGCATGGATGTGCGTGGTTGCCGCCGAGATGCTGCCCGGGACAACGGCCGGCCTTGGTTACCTGATCATGTACGCCTATAACCTCGGCCAGCTCCAGGTGATTGGCGCTGGCATGATCATCATCGGCATCATCGGTCTCGGAGCAGATACCCTCTTTAGGGCAGGACAGGCACGGCTCTTTGGCTGGCAGGGGAAAGAATGATGGAGCCGGTTCTCTCCCTTGACGGGATCACAAAGACGTTTTGGGACAGTGAAAAGTCCTGTCCCGCTCTTGCCGGGGTTTCCTTTGATGTCGCCGCACGGGAGATCGTCTGCATAATGGGACCATCCGGTTGCGGCAAGTCCACGCTGCTCCGGATCATCGGGGGCCTTGATTATGCGGACGCAGGCAGGATCGGTCAGACATCCGGTAACAAGGACAAAAAGCCGTCCGCGGCCATGGTCTTCCAGGACCATGCCCTCTTCCCGTGGCTCACGGTCTATGAGAACATTGTGTACGGCCTGCGGCTTTCCGTGCAAAATCTCCCGGAAGAGGAGATCAAAAAGCGGGCGGAATCGCTTCTGGAACTCACCCACTTAAACGCGTTTGCTCTCTCCTACCCTCACCAGCTATCCGGCGGAATGAAACAGCGGGCCTCGGTTGCCCGGGCGCTGGTCATCAAACCCTCCGTCCTCCTCATGGATGAGCCGTTCTCTGCGCTCGACACATTCACAAGGCGGGAACTGGAAGATGAGGTATTGAGGATACGACAGGACTTAAAGACCACCATTCTCATGGTCACGCATAACCCGGAGGAGGCAGTCTATCTCGCGGACCGGATTGTCATTCTCTCGGAGCGTCCCGGCGTTGTTGCAGCGATCCTGCAGGTTGATCTACTCTATCCCAGGGATCCGGCTGATCCCGCATTTATCCGGATCCGCGAGCAGGTTACAAGGATGATCCAGGGAAAAGCCTGACAGAGGTCGGCATTAAAATTTTGATCTTCAGGCAGACGGATTGGGAAAAACTGATCGTGTGGCAAAAAAAGTAAATTCTATTTTTTCCCGTTCTTATCCTGCTCCCACCGCTCCATCACTTCCGGCCCCTCAACAAACACAAGCCCATGCTTCCTTGCATAGAGTTTTGCATCAGCTTTTGAGAGGGCATAGCCGGATTCATCGTCCAGCATCTCGCAGATCGTAACAGAGGGGGTGATCCCCGCCATCTCTGCCATCGCAATCGAGAGTTCGGTCTGGCCCTTCCTCACATCGAGGAGACCCTCCGCTGCCCGCAGGAGTGCCATGTGACCAGGGGTGCGGAATGTCTCATGGAAGCTCACGCTGCCGCCATTGAGTGCCCGCTTCACCTGCTCAGCGATCGCATTCACGGTCAGGGTACGGTCCCGATCGGTAATGCCTGTAAATGTATTGCGGTGATTCACCCAGAGCGAGAAGGAGGAGTGGTTCTTCCGGTCGTATGGGATATCGCCCTCGCGTTCCGCAACAGCAATTGCCCTGAGTGCATCGCTGGCAAACGGAAGTCCTAGACGCTGGGCGGCAATCGGGTGGACGGCGGTGCAGATGAGTCCGCCGCCATCCTTTCGCATCTGCACGATGTGCTTTGGGGTGACCGCATCGGAGCGGATCGCAAAATCCGTCTCGCCTTCCCGGTCATCGAAATCGTAAAGGAGGATGAACTTGCCATCACGGAGTGCTGCGAGCGCCTCATCGATCACTGATCCACCTCAACGGTTACTGTATCAGTATCTTCCACGCCCAGTTTCCGGCGCAGGGCGATTGGGGCAATCACTTCAATGATATCTGCCGGGTAATGTGTTCTTCCCGGTATGACAATCCCACAGGAGATATTCCCGATACGGCACGGGAGGCACTTGGCATCACCAAAGGTCCTGCCATCCGTAGAAAATCCCTTGATCCGTATCCAGTTGAGCGCATCGATCTTCTTTCTGACCGGTAAACTTGAAGAGGAGAGGCGTATGTTGAGCGTGCCAGGGTAGGGTTCAAACCCGAGATGGGTGTTGAACTGCTGCTTGTAGGCTTCAAGGCTCATGTAATATTTTCCCTCACCAATGCCGCTGACAACGGTACCGTTTAATACAAATCCTTTGTTATGCTCAGAAAAGATCCGGCTGTACTCCTGGTACTCCTTCCGGAGTTCCTCTTCACCTGTCCCTGTCAGCGTCACATGCTGGCCATCGGCAGCCATTGTCCGGGTAATGAACCCTTGCGTTTCGAGCCCTTTCAATCGCCGGGATGCGGTCTGCGGGCTGATCGCAAGCATCTCACCGATGGACTGGGATGAGACAAAGATCGGGCCCTTGCACCCGCCCCGCAGTGCAATTGTCTTGAGACACTGGAGATCTTCTGCTGGTATCATGCTTATCAAAATTGAGATGCTTATTATTTATGGGTTGCCATTGGGTACACTCTTCGTCGTGGTTCGTTCACTGTCGAATCCCAGTTCGTTAGGTATTTAACACTATGAGTGGATCTAATTGAGCATGAAATCCGGAAAGCGGAACCAGCTCGCTGAAAAGATGGCTGGCGAAATTACGCTCTCGGACTCACCGGGGCATGCGCTGAAAAAATGGCGCATGAACTTCGAGATTGCCCCCGGCGTCTTATCAGAACGCCTCGGCGTATCACCGTCCGTAATCAGCGATTACGAGAGCGGGCGGAGAAAAAGTCCCGGAACCGCTGTTGTCGGCAAGATTGTCGATACACTCCTCACCACAGATGAGGAGAGCGGCGGTAAACACATTGAAAAATTTTCAACCATGCTCTTTTCAGCAGTTGATGATGACGTGATCTATGACCTCCACGAGTACGGTTTACCAGTCCCGCTGAAAGATTTTTCAGATGCGATCGGGTGTACATTACTCTGGGGATCCATAGACCAGGCCATCTTTGGCTATACCGTGGTCAACAGCCTCAATGCGATTATGCAACTCTCATCTGACGAGTTCAATCGCATCTATGGCTGGAGCACGGAGCGGGCGCTGGTCTTTACCAATGTCTCGACCGGAAAATCACCGATGGTTGCCATTCGGGTGACGCCGTTCAAACCCCGGTGTGTGGTGTTGCAGGGCATTGAAGCTGAAGACGTCCACCCGATTGTAGAAAAAATGGCAGAACGCGATCGCATCACGGTGATGTGTACGAGCATGGATGTGGATAAAATCGTGAGTACTCTGAGGGAACAAGAATGGTAGGCATCATTTCTTACGGTGTGTATATACCGAGATACCGTATCAAGGTCGAAGAGATTGCCCGGGTCTGGGGCGCAAATGCCGCAGATATCACCGGGGGACTGGGCGTTTTTGAAAAGTCCGTTCCTGACCTTGATGAAGACGCAGCAACGATCGCTGTCGAAGCCGCACGAAACGCACTCCTGCGCCGGCATGTAGACCCAAAAGAGATCGGGGCTGTGTACGTGGGCAGCGAGTCGCACCCGTATGCAGTGAAACCTACTGCATGTACGGTAGGAGAAGCTATCGGGGCTACTCCGGACATGACCGCCGCTGATTTCGAATTCGCCTGCAAAGCGGGAACAGCCGCGATGCAGACCTGCATGGGCATGGTAAAGAGCAGGATGATCCCCTACGGACTTGCCATCGGTACCGACGTTTCGCAGGGTGCACCGGGCGATGCGCTCGAGTACACCGCAGCAGCGGGCGGAGCGGCCTACATTATAGGAAACGATGATCCGATCGCAACAATCCACCATACCTGCTCATTCACTACCGACACGCCGGACTTCTGGCGCCGCGAAGGACAGGATTACCCCCGCCATGGTGGAAGGTTCACCGGAGATCCCGGGTACTTCAAGCATGTTAAAGGAGCAAGCAACCTCCTTTTAGAGCAGACAAAAAAGTCACCGGATGACTTTACCTATGCCGTCTTCCACCAGCCCAATGCAAAGTTCCCGCAGAAAGCCGCAAAGGATCTCGGCTTTTCTGCTGAGCAGATCAAGCCGGGCCTGGTAGTGCCGCGCCTTGGTAACACCTACTCCGGGGCTTCACCCATTGGTCTTGCAGCAACGCTCGACATCGCAAAACCGGGCGACACAATCTTTGTCTGCTCGTTTGGGTCCGGAGCAGGCAGCGACGCTTTCGATATCGAAGTGAACGATGCAATCCTGTCGGATGCGTTCAAGAGGGATGCTGCACCGGGCGTGGAACAGCAGCTCAAGAATCCCATTTACCTTGACTATGCACGATACGCCCAGCACAAGGGAAAACTGGTGATGCAATCATGAGAGACGTGGCAGTGATCGGGGTAGGATGTACCACATTCGGTGAGAAATGGCATAGTTCGTTTCGCGATCTCTTTGTCGAAGCAGGTGCTCTTGCTCTTGAAGATGCCCAGCTATCAGGTGAAAAGATCGATGCGATGTATGTCGGTAACATGAGTGCCGGCCGCTTCATCGAGCAGGAACACATCGGTGCCCTGATCGCTGACTATGCCGGTATGGCAACACGCCACATACCGTCAACCCGGGTCGAAGCCGCGTGTGCCTCCGGCGGGCTTGCCTTCCGGCAGGCGGTGATTGCCGTTGCCAGCGGCATGGAAGACATTGTGGTCGCAGCAGGAGTCGAGAAGATGACCGATGTGGAACCGGGCGCAACCACTGACGCCCTCACCGGCGCAGCGGACCGCGAATGGGAAGGGTTTGTCGGCGCAACATTTCCCGGCCTCTACGCAATGATCGCAAAAGACTACATGCACAAATACGCAATGACCCGCGAACAGCTGGCACAGGTAGCCGTAAAGAACCACTACAACGGTGCCCGAAACCCTATTGCCCAGTACCAGCAGGAGATCACGCTCGACACCGTGCTGAAATCCACCATGGTCGCCGATCCCCTCCGGCTTTTCGACTGTTCGCCCATCACAGATGGTGCAGCCGCAGTCATCCTCGCACCACTGGACCGGGCCCGTGAATTCACCGACACCCCGATCAGGGTTCTTGCCACCGCACAGGCAAGCGACTCTATCGCCCTCCACGACCGCCGGGACATCTCGACACTCGACGCAACTGTTGCAGCAGGCCAGCGGGCGTTCAAGATGGCCAAACTGACGCATAAGGAGATTAACATGGTAGAAGTGCACGACTGTTTCTCGATCGCAGAGATCTGTGCGATTGAGGACCTCGGCTTTTGTAAGAAAGGCACAGCCGGTAAGTTTACCGCTGACGGTGAGACGGCCCTGGGCGGTAAGATCCCGGTCAACACGAGCGGCGGCCTCAAAGCCTGCGGCCACCCGGTCGGGGCTACCGGCATCAAGCAGGTGTACGAGATCATCCAGCAGCTCCGAGGCGAAGCGGGCAAACGCCAGATTGATGGCGCAAAGATCGGCATGACGCACAATGTAGGCGGCACCGGTGCCACCGTAGCGGTTCACATCCTCGGGAGGATCTGAAATGACCGTAGCACGATTCTGGAGAAAGATTCCCCAGCGCTACAACCTGATCGGGACAAAGTGCCAGACCTGTCACCGCCACTTCTTCCCCCCGCGAACCTTCTGCCCCGATTGCCGCAGGGAAGGGAAGATCGTTGATCACAAGTTTATCGGGAAGGGGACGATCGTCACGTTTACGATCATCCAGACGGCACCCGACCAGTTCACCTCCCGCGGGCCATACGTGCTTGCCATCATCAGGCTCGATGAAGGTCCCCAGATGACTTCCCAGGTTGTCTGCGATCCAAGCGAAGCAAAGATCGGCATGCGGGTTAAAAGCATCTTTCGCAGGATCGCCACCGATGGCGAGAGCGGTATCATTCACTACGGCACGAAGTTTATGCCGGAATAAATCATTTTTCGAGGGGTTTTAAACCCGTGGCGAAACAGCCCCGGTTCAACCGCTCACTATGTTTAAACCATCCAGCCATTCATAAACCGGTAAAATACGGATACACCTGCCCTCAACCATCTCTTCACCGGATTCATTTAAGGTGATGATGATCCCCTCGTTCAGGTGATAGGCATCCATAGCTTCACATAATCCCCGGATTTCGCGTGTCCGGGTATCAGGATTCTCAAGAGACTCTGTTACCTGAACAGCAAGAACGATCTTACGGTTCTTCTTTAATAAAAAATCGCACTCGTATCGATCCTTGTGGTAGTAAATCTCGCTCTGGATCTTTTTCAATACCATAAATACGGCATTCTCCAGCAACCGCCCGCGGTTATCAGAGAATGAAAATGCAACTGAGTTAATGATACCGGTATCAATGCAGTAGATCTTCTTCTGATTTGCCAGCTGTTTTTTTACCGAGTAATCGAATTTTTTCACCGCATAGAACAGGAACGCATTCTCCGCGTATCCTATGTATTCCCGCACGGTATCCGATGAGATATGCAGAGTGTCTGCAATGCGGTTGTAAGAGAGCAGATTTCCGATATTTGAGATCAGGAAATACAGTACGTCATACATATCGCTGTTATTTCTCACATTATTCGGGTAGATGATGTCCTTGAGATAGATCGTTTCGTAGTAATTTTTTAACAGCTCTTTTTTTAATTCATCCTGCGGTTCGAGCACCACGCGTGGAAAGCCACCATATGTAAGGTACGAGGCGAAATGCTGCCGTTTCCGGATAATTGTCGGTTTCTCGATTCCTAAAAATCCGAGGCTCTCTGCAAAGGAGAGCGGATATACGGTGCAGGAGAAGTAACGGCCAGAAAGCCGGGTGCTTATCTCGCGCTCTATAAGGGATGATGAAGAGCCGGTCAGGATGAACCTGAGTTCGGGTTTCGTATCATAGAGCGTCTTGATGGTTCCCACCCAGTATTCGAAGTTCTGGATCTCGTCTATACAGATGGTAAAATTTGCAATTTCACTATGTCGTGTACAGTGGTCTTCGATGATTTCCCGGATAAACCCGGGATCTTTTGCCCGGTTGACAAAGAGCGGCTCATCAAGGTTGAGGTACAGGATTGCTTCTTTTCTTATCCCGGTGTCAAGCAGCGATTGTATGATCTGGTAGACAAGCGTAGACTTTCCGGTTCGTCGTGCACCGATGAGCAGCAGGATCTCTTTTGCTCTAAGGTATAGCCGGAGTTCCGGGAACCATGAGAGACGCTCGACACCGGTGGCAAACGATCTGCCGGACCACCACGGGTTCTGGCTTTCGAGGGCGATCTGTATCTTCTGGTCCATGTGTCAGATATAATCGATGATATATGATAAATTTGTCGATTATAATGAACGATTTTAAATTTTACGGGGAGACATAAGGAATCAATTAAACCTGATTATCAGTTTGGCGAGGGGGCGATGATGATCTTCCGGATTGTCTGCGACCCAAGCGAAGCAAAATCGGTATGCGGGTTAAAAGCATCTTTCGCAGGATCGCCACCGATGGCGAGAGCGGCATCATTCACTACGGCACAAAGTTTATGCCGGAGTGATTTTCCTTTTTTTCCACCCCCTCCTGGTAAAGGTCATGCGGATAAACGGATTCAATCCAATAGGGTTTGTTAAGGCCGGTTTATTCCCCACCAAAACCTTCGATTTCGCGATTTAAACGATATTTGAGGGTATTTTTAAAATTATCCCGGAAAAACCTCGAATAAGGCCGGTCAAAAAGGATGAAAAGGGGGAATCCAAGCCCGCATTGAACCCGGATGGGGGCAGGTCAATCAGGGTGATAAAACGGTGGTTTCATTCGTTTTTCCACCCCCGCCAGGTAAAGGTCATGCGGATAAACGGATTCAATCCAATAGGGTTTGTTAAGGCCGGTTTATTCCCCACCAAAACCTTTGATTTCACGATTTGAACGATA
>JAURZP010000288.1 GCA_030653335.1 Methanoregula sp.
CGGAAGGAATACATCCGTTACGAAGATCTGCCGCTCGAAACCGCCGATGGGCGGAATATAGCCGTTGAGTTCGTCAGCAATGTCTACATGGTGGACAATAAAAAGGTCATCCAGTGCAACATCCGGGACATCACCGGGCGCAAGAAGATGACCGAGCAGATCGAAGCATCGCTTGCCGAGAAAGAGACCCTGCTCAAGGAGGTCCACCACCGGGTCAAAAACAATCTCCAGATCATCGCAAGTCTCCTTAACTTACAGATCCGGAAGATCAATGATCCCACAACCATTGAAGCTTTGAAAGACTGCCAGAGCCGGGTGCGATCCATGGCGCTGGTACACGAACACCTCTACCGGGGTAAAGATTTCGCCCATATCGATCTGGGGAACTACATCCGTGCTCTGGCAACGGTGCTCTTCAATTCGTCCGATGCCAGACAGCGGGGTATCCAGTTCGATCTTGGTATCCATGACATTTATGTGGACACCAACACCGCTATTCCCCTCGGTCTCATCAGCAACGAACTGATTACTAACAGCCTGAAGTATGCATTTAAGGAGAAGAAAGACGGCAAGCTATCCATCACTGCTACAGAAGATCCTGTCGCACTGACATTTGTGGTGGCAGACAATGGTGTAGGAATGGCGCCTGGCATCACGCTTGAGAACCAGACGTCGCTCGGGCTCCAGCTGGTAAGCACGCTGACCGATCAGCTCAATGGCACGGTAGTCATCGATCGCACTGAGGGCACGAAGTTCACGTTTACGTTCCCCAGACCGGCGGAAAATAAAGTATCAGGGGGTGCCGGGAAATGACCGTGATAGAAAAACCGGATGGGGATGTATTGATAAAACCCGGTGAAGTTGCTGTGTCGAAAATGTCAGAAAGATACTGGGACATAATTATTATTATCACCAGTGGGATTATCTTACTTTTTACATTCTACTGTCTCCTTGCCGGGATTACCACGGTCTTCATGCACCTGTATTACTTCCCTGTCATTCTCCTTGCCTATCGCTATCAGAAAAAAGGGGTGGCATATTCCGTAATTCTCAGCCTGCTATATTTTTTCATGGTAGTATGGTTCCAGCACTCGCAGGTTATAGAAATATCCGGTGCCCTGTTACGGGTTTTATCATTTACCGGTGTTGCCATCGTGGTCGGGTATCTCTCGATAATTATTTAACTGAAACAACATGATTATCTGGCGGTCAGCCGGTTCAACGAGAGTGTTGTCTCGAATGCTAATGT
>JAURZP010000289.1 GCA_030653335.1 Methanoregula sp.
CTGATCTCGACTTTCTCACCGATATCAAGGGTGCCGGAGACGACCAGCCTGCCGTTGATTATCACTCCTTCACCAATGTAAGCATCCTGCTTTGCGATGACATCGCTGCCGATCTCGCAAAGGTTGCCGATCCGTGCATCGCCGTTTGCCCAGACATACTCGCTGATCTTTGAGGATTCGCCCACGTAGACATCCGCACCCCTCAGGCCATAATCGATCTGGCAGAACTCCCCGATCACGATATCCCTGTCGGTTTTGATGCTGTGCTCCTGCAGCTCTGTACCATCAGGAAGCAGGCAGTGCTTATGCCAGTTTTTTACGGCTCTCTCTCTCATTCATCCCCCGCTAAAATGCCCTTTATGCTCCGAATTTGTGTGATTTGTTGATCAGGTCGAGTGCGATCGGTAACAGGTCGGTTCCCCGTATCCGGTTGAGCCCGCCTTTCGCACAGTGGTATTCATCGTAGCGGACTACGTCATCCATCCTGACGCCGTCGCCCCTGATAAGGACCGGGACCGGGTCGGCGCTGTGATCCTTGATCGTGCACGGCGTTGAGTGGTCCCCGCATATGATAATGATGGTATCTTTGAGATCCAGCAGTGGTTCGAGCAGCGGATCGATCTTCTGGATAAAATCCCTCTTCTGTTCGGCAAGTCCGTCATGGCCGGACTCATCTGCACCCTTGATGTTCAGGAGCACGAACTCTTTGGTCTTTAACTCGTTAAGAGCAGCCGAGATCTTGCCGGCAACGTTGCTGTTCTGCGAGCCGGTGGCACCGGGGACCTCGATATGCGGGAGACCGACTGCCCTGCCGATACCGGTGATGAGACTTGCTGCAGAGATGACCGATCCAGTCAGGCCGTACTTCTCCTGGAACGGTTCGTACGTTCCCATCTCTCCTGCGCCCCGCATCAGCACCACGTTTGCCGGGCTGAGGTTCTTTGCGAGCCGGTCCCGGTTCATCGGATGCTCAAAGAGAATCTTTGTGGACTGCCGGACGAACTCGTTGCAGACAGCAGCGGTCTTTTCATGGATCGGCGTCTTCTTGATCGCAGAGATGGTGAGCGGTCTGACTCCCTCTTTCTTGGGATCATTTGAGGTGACACAGTGACCGATTCCCTCTCCTTTTAGTGCGAGTGCGGCCCGGTGCCCGGCACCGGAGCGGAACGTGAATTCCACGCCGAACTTTGAGAGATCTACCCCATCTTGTATGGCGGCACTTAAGGAGGCGGTATCATGGATGCGCCCGGCCCGGCGATCGATGACTAACCCCTCTTTTGATATCGTGGCATAGTTGCACCGGAACCCGATCATGCCCGGCTCCATGTGGATACCCGAACCCTCGCATTCGAGGGGGCCCCTACCGGTGTAATACTTGTAGGGATCATACCCGAGGAGGGCGAGGTGTGCAGTGTCAGAACCCGGGCGGATGCCCGGCGCAATCGTATCCATAATGCCACAGCAGCCTTCTTGCGCAAGTTTGTCAAGAACAGGTGTTTTTGCTGCTGCAAGCGGTGTGGTACCCCCGAGCGCCGGGCAGGGGCGATCGGAGATTCCATCGAGAACGATAAGAAGAATCCTGCTCGCGGTCATTGGTATGGAATGTTGGACGGGCGGGGTAATTAGGTTTCGGGGCGTGGGGGGTTGGTATAGGTAAGAACCTGCTGCAAAAGAACCGGAAATGGATCCTTGCGGTTGACGCTCTTGGGGGCTTTGCCCCCGCCGCTGTGGCAGCCCCATGGAGCGATGGGGCTGGGTCGGTTTTTGGGAAACTGCAACGAAAAAAGTATTTCGAGCCCGGTAATGAGTAGCGCAAAACGATGATACGTTTTGCGTGTGGGGCATCACATCTGAAAATTATAGACTTTAAAAAAACTGTAAGGGATTTTCTGAATGAGTGGTATAGTTTTAACTGTTAAATTACGATTCATATTTACTAAACATGTCTAAAATTATCCGTCTAATAATTACACTTCTCATTGTTGTAATAATTATATATATTATATTAAGTAATCCTTATTTTTTGGTAGGAACGCCATATTGCCTTTTTATTTGTACAAATCCCAACTTCGAAAATAATATTATTCAACCAAATCTCTTTTTTGAACAGCAATATATCTCTGAAATTTTTCCAAAAGGCAATGAGATAATTTCAAAAGAAATAACAAAAATCCAAAAAATTCCTGATACTGAATCAAAATTAGATGAAATCTTTCGCTGGGAAATGAATGATTGGCATAATCCGAATTGGGAATTAGGAAGTTTTGATAATTACAATAACTCTCTCAATTACTTCAGTTATAAAAAAAATGTAACAAAAATCAGAGCCAATGATTTTTTTGACTTTCGATTTTACCGTCAACAAACTCCGAATGGCAAATTCTATGGAGACGATCCTTATTGGATTGCGTTCAACAAAGTCGGAGCATGTCGGGAACTATCAAATTTATTTGCATATATGGCTCAACAATCTGGAATTCAGTCTAGAACGGTTCAAACTATTAACCACCAATGGGTGGAAGTTAAAGTTAATGGAGAATGGAAATATTACGATCCTTGGTGTGCTGTAGAACATGGATATTATAATTTAACCGATGGCAATCTAACCTTTAAGTCAAAGTGGTATAATTATCCTGAATATTTCAGAGATAATTGTAATGGAACAGCCTCTTTTATTTTTTATAATGAGATCGTTCCAAATCCTCTCGCAACACAGGTTTATTCAATATCGTACTTAATACACGACATCAAGAAATCTTAATAAAAAAAAGTTTTTTCAAAAAAATTAAACCGTTGAGATCCGTGCTGCCACAAACTCAATCTTGGACTTGATGACTTCGACCCTGCGGGTCGGGTAGATGATCTTGACTGCCTTGAAGAGATCCCGTGAGATCTCCCCGGACACAATCGCGTTGACGAGCGTGGTTAAGTCCCACGCGGATGCCTGAACGGTGACTGCTTCTGTTATGATTTTGCGGATTGCGTGATCCTGCGAGACGTTGGCTCGGGCAAACGTGTAGCAGCTGATGGTCAGATGGACTTTCTTGCCATCCTTGGTGACCAGCGGGACATGGCAGTCCAAGCGGGTGCTGCGGCGCTTAACAAGCGAGCGAAGGTAGTCATGTGTCACTTCGTGGCCAACGAACTCGGTGTATGCCGCGTCGCAGATAATTATTTGTTTCATGGATGATTTACTGACCCCCCATGATCGCGTTTGAAAAATTTACAGTATCCTAATGGTCGGTCACGCCTCTCTCTTTTCATCCGGCACAATAGCCGAGAGCAACAGCGGGATCACCGATAGCAAAAGTCCTGCTGCCATCGTGATGTGGAACCCTGACAGAAATGTTGCGGAATCGAGTGCGGTAAAGGCAACAATTCCACCGGTATTCGCAGTTGAGAAGGTAAAGAGCATCGCATAGATCGCCGTCCCCAGCACACCGCCGAAATAGATAGAAGTCACCATCAGCGAGGATCCGGTCCCCTCCTCTCCTTTGGGGGCGCTCTCGATGATCCTGCTTGAGGCCGGCCCGGCAGCGATCCCAAACGCCACCCCCATCAGGATGAGACCGGCAAGCAGGGGAAGAAGCCCGGATTCTGGAGACAAAACCGCAAAAATCCCGCTGAACAGGACAAACAGTCCACAGGCTGCAACCGCAAACACCCGACGGCCGTGCCGGTCCGACCACTGCCCGAACGGGATGCTGAGGATGGCGACAACCGCAGGAGGTATCAGGAGGTAGAGGCCGCTTGTTGCCATATCGAAATTCATCTCCATCGTAAGATAGAACGGGAGCAGGTAGATGATGCCAAGGAAGATGACATTGAGGAGCAGGTATGCGACGAGGACCGCGGTGAACCGCCACTTCAAAAAGATCCGGATGTTGAGAAACGGCTCTGTTGCGTTAAGTTCCCAGACAACAAACAGGCCCGAGCAGAGCAGGCAAAGCGCACCACAGGCAAGGATCAGCGGGTCAGTTACCCCACGGGCGGCAACCTCTACTAACACAAAAGTACAGAAGACCATGGCGCCAAAGAGCGTGACTGCGCCGGGGTAATCAAAGGACTCCGGATGGTATTCCGGTTCATCCCCCGGAATCACCCGGGCCGCAAAGAGGATCCCGATGATGCCTATCGGGATGTTGACTAAGAAGATCCAGTGCCATGACAGGTACTGGGTGAGGAACCCGCCGATTGCCGGCCCGGCTGCAAAACCGATGGATGCAGTCGCGGCGATTACACCAAGGGCTGTGGCGAGCATCTCTTTTGGGAGGTACCGGATGCAGAGCAGCGGGGCAACGGCAGCGATCATTGCTGCACCGATTCCCTGAACGAGCCGGGCCGCGAGCAGGATGTCAAGCGTGGGGGCGATCCCGCACGCAGCAGAACCGAGAGTGAAGATGACAAAACCCAGCAGAAAGAGTTTTTTTGCATACCCCCGGTCGGCGAGTTTTCCAAAGACAAGGAGGAGTCCTGCCATCATGAGCAGGTAGGTGATGATCACCCACGCGATCGTCCCCGTGTCAGTGTGAAAGTTCGCAGCCATCGTAGGTAAGGCCACGTTCACAATGGATCCATCGATCCCGTCCATTACCACACCAAGAGCTATTGCGCAAAGCAGGAATTTCTGGCGGAGGGGATCGGTGATAATGGAGGTCACAGGGATACCATTTGGGGCGGGGAATTTTATTAACGTTCGGACCATGCGCAAACGGGTTATAGCAATCCCACATCAGCCGTTCATTACCAATCGGGACGAAAAATTAAAAAAATGATTAAAAATTATGCTGTTGAGATCCGCGCTGCGATCGGCTCAACCTTGGACTTGATCACTTCGACCCTGCGGGTGGGGTAGATGATCTTGACTGCCTTGAAGAGATCGCGTGAGATCTCTCCGGATACAATCGCGTTGACGAGCGTGGTTAAATCCCATGCGGATGCCTGTGCTGTGACCGCTTCTGTGATGATCTTGCGTATTGCGCGCTCCTGTGATATGTTGGCACGGGCAAACGTGTAGCAGCTGATGGTCAGATGGACTTTTTTGCCATCTTTTGTGACCAGCGGAACATGGCAGTCCACGCGGGAGCTGCGGCGCTTGACGAGCGAGCGGAGATAGTCCCTTGTCACATCGTGGCCAACGAACTCGGTGTAAGCCGAGTCGCCAGCAACGGAATTGATCTTAAAGCTCATCTTCATGTGCTGCTTGGCGTAATCATTGGTGATCTCGCCGAGTGTTGACGTCATGATCCTGCCGACAACGCTTTCAGCATCATTTGCAATGGTGTCACCGATGAACACTTTCCCGAGGTTGTCGGGGGTGTGCACCTTGAACCAGCTCTTGGCCTTCCAGCCTTCTACTCTTCTTCCAACCTGTTTCTTCTTTGCCATACTTACATCACCTGGTGATTGTTGTTGGGGGCAGAAACGCTGCTCGCGTCTTCCGCTATTGCCAGATTCATCAGATAATCATCCACCGATGCAATGACCGACCGTATCTGTGTACCGGTGATCATTGTTGTTACCCTGTCGCCCTCTGCAGCGGTGCTCATGTTGTGCATGTTGTCCGGGGTTAATGCCGATGCAACTGCGCCTGCATTCCGGTGCAGGGTTGTTATCCTGCCTTCGATCTGCATCATGATACTACCGCCTCGTGCCATGCTTTTGTGAACGCACCGATCTGGTCGCAGGGGATGGTTGCGCCCGCTCTCCGGTTGTGTCCGCCACCATGCCCGTTGTTTGCGAGTGCAAGTGTTTTTAGCAGGGGTCCGAGTTCATGTTCAATTCCCGCAGGACAGCGTGCCGATATACGGCAGAATTTTCCATCCCGTGCGTAGACCAGCACAGGCTGTGCATTCACCCGGTCGCGGGCAAACACATCGGCCACATCGCTTGCAAGCGTTGCATCCTTGACTTCAAAGACGCCCGGTGTCCCTTCTGCCGGGTGGGCAGAGCGGATCGCATCGATCACGCCAACGCGGTGCTTTCGTGCAATCTCCCATGCCCGGTCAATGTCGTGAGACGAACGCAGGCAGAGGGATAGACCGAGATCTCCGCGCCCGGCTTTGCCGCAGGCATCAATGACGGCGGTGAGTGCGTGGGCATCTTCGATCACTTCGCGCTGGAGGTGGTAGGTGTCGCCATAGATCGACCTCATGCCGGAGGGCGTTGTGCCCGGTGCTGCTGAGATCAAAACCTGCGAGAGCAGATTATCGAGCCGGATGCCATCAGTGCCAGCGGACTGGTTGATGAGCGTAGAGATGAGTTCCTCGTTGCCGCTCACACCTTCAAGGTAGGGGCTGATCGAGGTATAGAACCGTTCGGTTATGTCCCTGCCCGGCAGGGTAAGTCCCCGGTCCGGTACAATGATCCCGTTTGTAATCGCCTCGTTGAAGATCTCAAGGTTCTTACCGGTCATCTCCTGTCCGTCACCGAGTATGCCGGGAATTACTAACCCGGCAAGGTCGCGGTTGTCTCCCATCTTCTGGGCGACAATGTACGCGGTGCCTGCTGCCGAGAGTTCACGATCACCGTCAATACTTGCAAGCCGCGGGTTTGCATGGAACTCGCCGTCAAATACCGGAAGGTGGTGATCTACCACGATTGCGTTGTGCGGAAGGTCGCCCATGCCTGCACCGAGATCGCAGAGCAGGAAGGAATCGTCACCGGCTAAGTCCTTTGCAGTAATTTCCTGCCGGACGCGTAGCCTGAAGCGGATTCCTGAACGCAGCATCGCATGGCAGAGAATCGAGGCGGCGGCTATGCCGTCTGCATCGTGGTGTGCTAGCACCTCGATGAACTCCTGCCGGCGAATCTGTCCGGCCACGGTTTCTGCTGCGGTATCAAGCGACATTTTGTATTGTGGATAATTATTCAGATGGATTATCTGGACAGCAGGATCTCTGCCGTCTCTGGCTTGTACACAAATTCTTTTGGCAGTTTCTTGCTTCCCGTGTAGTACTTCACGAGACGGCGGACCTTGGATTCGGTCAACTGAAGCTGCCGCTTGTTGTGCAGATCTTTCTTGTTCTCACTCAGGTGCTTGCGCAGACCGAGCGCCTTTATCATGAGATCGCGGAGATCTTCTGGGATCTCGGATGCAACCTTGTTCTCTTTTAAGATATCCCCGAGACGCTTGCCGGTGGCAAGTTTAATATCGGGAACTCCATAGCTGTCCCTGAGTACCAGTCCAATTTTGCTGCTCGACGCGCCTTCCTTCCGGAGTTCAAGGATAACTTTTGTAATCCCTGCAACGTCCTTATTGGACCATGCGGGGACTTCCTTGCGGTAGGGGCGGACTGAGCATGACTTGCCTCTTCTTCGAGCATGCATTCGTGCCATAGTGTAGCCTCCTTATAGACTAAACGTAAGTCCAGAAAAGTACAGTTTATTTACTGACTCTCTGTAATCCCAAAGCCATGTTTGAGGCCATGCGGTGTCGCACGTCGGACTTACATCTGCCAGCACAATAGTTAAAAGTGCTTACCATCATTCGATGTGAGGTATAATAAGTGTAACTGATGAGAAGTTTTCTGACTTTTCGCTCGCAAACCCCATCATTAATCGTAAATACTCCCTCTTCTTAATCTCTCTTAACGATGACTTCCCCCCCACTAGAGATTCGCCCAATCGGTTACGTTCGATCCCCCTACAAAGAAAAAGGCGATGCCCCACGACAGGGGCGCCTCTCGGATACGATATCTGAGATCGTGATTGAAGAGTATTACCGGCCGGCTCTCTGGCAGATAGAAGAAAGGAAGCATCTCTGGGTCCTCTGCTGGTTTGACCGGGCGGACCGGACCGTGCTCCGGGCAATCCCACCGGGGACCACATCAGAAAAGGGCGTGTTTGCCATCCGATCACCCGACCGCCCGAACCCCGTCTCGCTCTGTATGGTCGATCTCCTCGATGTAAAAGACGGTATCTTAAAAGTCCGGGGACTGGATGCTTTTGACGGGACACCAGTCATCGACATTAAAGTGTACTCCGTTGAGATTGACTGCGTCCGCCAAGGGTGACCGTTCGTACGTATTTTTCAGAGATTGGATGGTGGTGTTGTAGAAAAAGGACCGTTGAAATCCTTTTCCAGTCATTTGTTCATTCTCTTCTACCGCTTGGAGGGTGACCCCCTCTCTCCCCCAGAGGGGGAGGCAGTCCAAGGGGAGCATCCCCTTGACCCCCGTTTTTTGGAGTTTTCATCAACCGTATAAGATACCGTAATATTGAGAGATAATCAAGTGGCGATGAGACTCGTCAAAAAATTCCGTTGAAGAAAATCTCCTAGCCCCGCCGTACCTCGGAGAGTATTCATGGCCTTCAGGCCACAGAGACCTATGGATATAAGATATCCATAGCAGGCCCTGAGGCGGGGGAGAATCATAAAACGATTTTTATGGTTTGGGTGTGAACTCCCGTTCATTTACGTTTCAACAAATCCCGAAAAAAGGAGAGAATTACTGGTTTGCAATCAGCCGCGAGATGTAGGCCCGGGCCCAGATGAACGCGATCGTTCCCCCGACAATATCCCCGGTAACAATGCCCCACCAGACTCCGTGCTCGCCAAACCCGAGCACGATCCCGAACAGGTAGGCAAAGACTGCGATGAAGACAAGGTTCCGCAGCACTGAGATAACGAGCGAAGTCATTCCCTTTCCTGTTGCCTGGAAGATCGATCCCGACATGATGCCCGGCGGGATGAACGGGTAGAAGAAGCACATGATGGCAAGGAATGCGGCGATCTCCGGAGCGAGGTGAGCGCTGTCCGGCGAGTACGTGAAGATGACGGCGATCTGCCGGGCAAAGATGAAGGTGATGGCGCTGATGACCAGCGAGATCGCAATCCCGAGCGAGACCGAGAAGGTATGGACCGTCCGGAGCTTGGCAAACTGCCGTGCCCCGTAGGCTGCCCCGGCAACGGAAATAACCGAGGTGCTGATGGCGATGAGAGGGATGACGGCGAAGAACACGACCCGCCACCCTGCGGTGTAGATTGCGACAGCATCCGTGCCGGCAGTTGCAACCAGCAGGCCGTTGATGAAGATCGCGAGGATCGCCATGAGGAAGAACTCAAAGCTTGCCGGAAAACCAACTGCGAGGATGTCCTTTATTGTCCTTTTGTCCCACGAGAAAGCCGTGTACGAGATCGTGACGTAGGTGTCCCGCTTCATAAAGAACCAGTAGAGGAGCACGCCCGATACCATGACCAGCGAGATGATCATCCCCCACGCGGCCCCGGCAATGCCCATGCCGGCGGTGTAGATCAGCAGCGGGTCGAGGATCATGTTCAGGACCGACGACGCTGCCATGACATACATCGCCCGTTTGGCATCTCCTTCGGCCCGGAGGATTGCATACGCAATATTGGTAAAGAGGATGAGCACCATGCCAAGGAAGACAACCTGCCCGTATTCTATTGCCAGCCCGGCAGTATCTCCTGCGCCAAAGAGGTTGACAATCGGGCCGGTGAGGAAGATTAACGGTATGGTGAGGATTGCCGAGAGGATCAGCGTGATGAATATTGCGTGGATTGCCGCGTTGTCAGCACCGGTCTTATCCTTTGCACCAATACGGCGGGAGATGACGGATGCTGTCCCGGCACCGAGCCCGCTGCCGATCCCGATCAGGATCATGAAGAGTGGCGTTATGAACCCGACAGCCGCCAGCGCATCGGAGCCAAGGCCGGCAACCCATATGGCGTTGACGATGTTGTAGGTGGACATCAGGAACATCGCGACGATCATGGGCCCGGACAGTTTCACGATGGCTTTTTTCGGGTCGCCCATCAGGAGCGCGATGCCTTCGGTGGGGTCTCTGCCCGCCGGGGCATCGGTCGCCCCGTCGGGAGAATCAGTTGTCTGCATCGGGATGGGCTCCTGCATGCTGCATGCTCCTGTGGCTGTTCTCTGCTACTGTTCTCATCAGGGAATTGAGGGTCTCTTTCTCATCCCGGGACAGACCGGTGCAGACCTGTTCTTCCCACTCGCGGTTTATTTCCTGTAGTACGGGGGCAACCCGTTCGCCTTTTTCGGTGAGGAAGAGGCGGACTGCCCTCCGGTTATCGGGGTCGACAATGCGCCGGATGTACCCGGCATCTTCGAGTTTCCTGACTGCCCGGGCAATCGTGCCCTTATCGAGATGATAGTGCCGGACAAGGGTCTCCTGCATGATATTCTGCTCTTTGTAAAGCAGCATCAGGACCGGGAACTGGCCGGCGGAAAGGCCCAGAGGCCGGAGCCGGTCATTCAAAAAGATGAACCGGCCGCGACTGGTGATGGAGATCACAGCCCCAAAGGGGAACTCTCCGGTGATCGGGGATTTCATATGCACCAGTATAGGTTGCTGGTCCGGGAGATAACTGTTGTCAATGCAACAATTAAGCAATCATCCGGTTCCCCGCACTCTTTTCACCTCCCAAAGAGAACGGAATACTACAGATGGACAAGAACCCCCTTGAGACATGTGGAGATGAATCCCCGATCCAGTTCCGGGACTGTTTCTCAGTACGGTATATCCAGTCGGCCGCCCTCCTCTGCCAGCTCGCGTATGCAATCGAGCAGGAATACCGTGAGGCAAAAGAGATCTCTGCAGCTCTCCAGCTCCGGCACGAAGTTTTTGTCCTCAACTCGGTCCTGTCTTCCGTCTCGTTCTTAGAGTCCACCATCAATGAGCTCTATGCCGATGCCGCTGATGAGGCCTACTACTATGCAGATGAAAAGCATGAAGCGCTCTTACGGTTGATTGCCGAGAAGTGGAAGAACGAGAAGAACTTTGACCGGGCCCCGCTGTTATCCAAATACCAGAAGATCTTAATCATCGCAGGAATGCCATCTTTCGATGAGGGCGACCCGGCATTTGCAAACCTGCGAATCCTTATTGAAATCCGCAACCACCTCATGCACTACACACGGGAGTGGGTGGTCATCGGAAATAGAGCTGCCCGCAATTCCGGTGAAGAAACAACCAGCGGGAAATTTGAAAAAAACCTCATGCAGAAATTCGCCACAAACCCGTTCGCACTCAAAAACCAGCCATTCTTCCCCAACAAATGCTTAGGCCACGGGTGTGCAGAATGGGCGGTGGTCAACAGCCTCATATTCACCGATGAGTTCTTCCGGAGGCTGGAACTGCCGGCGCCGTACGAAGGGATACGGGGCGAGATGAGGACCCGTTAAGAAAAAAGCGTGCCCCAGGGAACAGGGACGGTTATACAAAGACCCTTATAGATATCTTTTACTAAATGTAATGTTTAAATTACATACACAGCTATGAAGCAGAACTCATTTTATATCCTGACCGGTCTCGTAGTGACGGCACTTGTTGGTATCTTCTGGCTATCGCTGGAGTGGAACAACGCGCTCCCTATCCAGATCGGATTTATTATCGGCGTTATCATCCTGTACATGGCCCGGAGCAGGGTTGTGGGGATCATCGCAGACGAGCGCTCGATCGCCATCTCCCGGAAAGCCGCTTTCCATACTCTTGAGATATTATGGGTGGTCTTTTTCACTTTCAGTCTTGGGTTTATAGTCTGGACCAGCAGCAAATTTTTCGGTCTTGAAAGGACTCCGACTTTCCGGTATATGCGCGAGCACAACCCCATGGATATGGTGTTTGGCCGGCCATTCTTGAACCCCGGCTTTATCCAACTCCTCTTCCTGTGCATGATCATCTTCCT
>JAURZP010000291.1 GCA_030653335.1 Methanoregula sp.
TAAGATCATCGGCATTTTCAAGCAGGTCATGAAATTTTGCCTCGCTCTCCCGCAGTGCCTTCTCTGCCACTTTACGATCGGTAACGTCCCTGATAATCACCATCCGGGAAGGGGTGTTCTCCCACGATATCCCGGAAATACGGATCTCACCGGAAGCGACAGTACCGTCCGGCCGTGGGATTTTGATCTCCTTGAGTTCGCCCGTAAGAATGTCGTACCCGAACGGCGTTCCTGATAGTTCTTTAAACGAGCGCCCGAAAAGTTGCTCAGCAGCAAAATTTGCAAATACAATGGAATTTTCCTTATTAAGGATGAGCATCGCATCAGTATTCAGCTGGATTAAGTTCCGGCATTTCTTCTCACTCTCTTTGAGTGCTTCCTCTGCCCGTTTGCGATCGGGCAGATCAATAAAGGATTCAATCAATACCTGATTTCCACCAAGGATTGTTGATATAACACTTTTCTGGATCCCGACTTGTTTTCCTTTGGCAGTTATAAGGATGCAAGCAGAGTCATCGAGGGTCTGGTTAAGATCGGTGATCGGACATCTGCCCTGTTCAGCTGGACAGATGAAACCGTGACAGAGTGATCCTGCAATCATCTCTCTGGTCCCCCCGATCATTTCAAGACCCTTGGGGTTGATATCAAGGATTTTGTGGGTATTTGCATCAATCACCACAATTCCTAACTGCATTGAATAGAGGAGCGTGCGAAACCTCTCTTCGCTCTCTTTAAGTTTCCGGTTTATCCCGTGGGTGTAGAGCGCAATCTCAATAGCGGCCACTACTTCCCGCTCGGCGTAGGGTTTGAGAATATATCCATAGGGGTGGGTTAATTTTGCACTTTCTAAAAGCTGTGCATCGGCAAAAGCGGTGAGGTAGATCACCGGAATATCTGCAAAGCGGCGAATCTGTTCAGCGGCTTGTATGCCGTTCATCGTTCCTGCTAAGTGGATGTCCATTAAGATGAGATCGGGCCTGAGGTCACGTGCCCGTTCCACCGCGTCTTCCCCTCGTTTCACGATATCTATGACATCATACCCGAACGAAAGGAGTGTATCTTTGATATCATCCGCTACAATCCGCTCATCTTCAACAATCAGGATTCGACAGGGGGTCATAAGGGGTTACGTAATACTAGTGTTCGTACACCTGACAGATGATAAAGCCAGCGTATCCGATGAACGGTCATCCTTCCCTTTCATACAGATACCATAGAGTACAACTCATTCCTTCTCCTTCAAAACAATCGTAAACGCCGTCCCGGAACTCCGGTCCAGTTCAATGGTTCCGTCCAGTTGTTCCACAAGCGAGCATACGAGCCGTAGACCCAGTGATCCGGCATTGCGCCAGTCAAAGTCCTCAGGGATACCGATGCCGTTGTCCTTAAACAAGATGCTGAGCGTGTGATCCTGACGGTGAATCGTAAGGGAAATCTCTCCTGTTCTCCCATCCGGGAATGCATATTTTAAGGAATTGGAAATGAATTCATTGATCATCAGCCCGAGGGGGATGGCAGTATCGATGGCAAGGAAAATATCCCGGATATCCATGGTGAGCGTAATGCCCTTTCCTTTCATGCCGAGGAACTGGAACAGGTTGTCCCCGAGGAACTGGATATAATTGCCAAGATCCAGTTTTGCAAGGTCGGTTGACTGGTAGAGTTTTTCATGGACCAGCGCCATTGCCCGGACCCGGTTCTGGCTCTCTTTGAATGCGGAACGCGTTGTCTCATCAGTAATATACCGTGACTGGAGGTTCAAGAGGCTGATGATGATCTGGAGGTTGTTTTTCACCCTATGGTGGACTTCCCGGAGCAGGACTTCTTTCTCAACCACGGATTTCGTGAGTTGCTTTTCAGCATCGAGACGAATGTCAATCTCCGTCATCAGACTCAGGGAAATATCCGTGAGGCCTGACGTTCGTTCAGCAATTTCGCGTTCAAGGTTCTCATCGAATCTTTTTATGGTTTCGTCTGTTGCTTTACGTTCGGTGATGTCCTGTCCCTGTGCAATGGTTGCAATGATCTTTCCCGCAGGATCGAGAATGTTTGCCGAGTTCCACTGTACAATCCGGGTCTCGCCGGATTTACTGAGTATCGGGATCTCAACAATTTCCAGGAGTTCCCCCCGTAGTGCCCGGCGGATAAGATTCATGGAATTTTCACGGGTCTTGTCAGTGAAGAGGATCGTGAGGGACTGCCCGATCACTTCATCGCGAGTCATCCCGCTCAGTTGCTCGAAGGCGCGATTGAATTCTGTGATCGTTAATTCCGGGTTCCAGGAAACGATCGGTACATTGGCATACCGGATCAAATTCTCAAGATAGTCTTTGGTTTCCCGGAGTGAACTCTGACTCACAGTCAGTTCCTCGTAATTCACCCGCAACTCCTCTTCACTTGCGGTCAGCTGTTCGTACGCAGCGTTCAGCTCCTCGTGTTTGCGTGCCAACTCATCTTCTGCCCGTTTGCTTTCGGTGATATCGATGATGCTGCCTTCCGCAACATTCTTTTCATGGTTGAACCGTGCAGAGAACTGTGCCAGGAACGGATTTCCTGTCTGATGATTTTTTAACCGGATGATATGGTCATCGATATGTCCCTCCTGATGAAGGATGCGGCTTATTTCTTTGCGATCATCCGGGTTCTCATACAAGTGGACAATGTCCTTTCCAATCGCATCTTCAATGGAAGAAAATCCTGTAAGGGTGGCATATCGCTCGTTGCAGGCAATGACTGTACCATCTTTAAAGCTTGTCTCAAACAATCCCACCTGAGCATACAGGTACAGGTTGCGGTATTTACATTTGCTTTCCTGCAATGCATCCAAGACCCGTATGCGTTCGGTGATATCCTCAGAAATTCCTAATAAATATTTAGGAACACCCCTCTCATCATTGATCGGGATCTTCTTCGTGTGGAGGATTCTCTCTCCTTTGTAACGGGTCGATATCTTCTCCTCAGGATTGTCACTTATTTGATTCGTGAGAAGGACCTGCCTGTCATTTCCTATGAAAAAATCAGCTT
>JAURZP010000296.1 GCA_030653335.1 Methanoregula sp.
GGACTTGCGATTAAAATTATGCAGGAGATCTGATGGAAAAAACAATCGAGATATTCATCTCAGGAAGAGTCCAGAAAGTTGGATTCAGGGCATGCGTACGAAGAATAGCTACCAATTTGAAAGTGAGCGGAACGGTCATGAACCTGCCCGATGGAAAGGTCCGGATTTATGCAACCGGTGAACTGATGATTCTTGAAAAATTCGTATCAATGGTGTATGGTTGCCCCCGTGCAGTAATCCGCGACCTGCGACAATCGGAAATCCAGTTAAAACTCTTTGATGATTTTTCAATTATCAAAGGAGAGGGACGTGTCAGTACAGAGCTTTAAATTCACCATTATTTCTTATTGCATTTAAGAGACTGAATACCTGGTCATCAATTTTGTTATTGTTTATTGTATCATGAAATGTTTTAATGAGTTTTTTGGCTAATTCATCCGAAAGCATGCACCGGTCAAGAGTAAGTTCAAAATCTGCAGCTGTAAGGAACTCCCTGGCGACCGAAAAAACGGCAGAATCAATCATTTCAGATTTCATCGATTCGGCAATATCATTCACCAGACTTCCATTACCTTCATGCAATAGGCCAATGTTCGGATCCAGCCTCGCACCGATCAGTGAAACACAGCAATTGCCATACAGCATTGCATAACCAAATGACAGCATTGCATTGATGGGATCAGTCTGAGGGCGCAATGTCCTTCTCCGAAATCCAAACTCTGGTCTGGTGTTACGCGACATAATCTCATAATACATATCGGAAGTCATGCGGTGAAGGCGGCGGATCTCATCGAGTTTGATTAAGTATGCCATTTCATCTAAGGATTTGTAAAGAAAATCCGACTCACCTTCATAAAAAATCGATACATTCTGATTCTCCTGCAAGCGGTTTATAGCAAAGAGGCGGGACTTCAATGCACCCTGAGCTATTGCCGTTGCATACCGGTGTCGTGATCCGGTTTGCTGTGCGTGATGAACATCCGGATCGTTACGATAGCCAAATGGACTGATAATCCCGATTGGATTACCATCTGATTCAAAAAATGAGATAACTACACCTTTTTTTATGAGTTGCGTAATTGTTGCCGAGCTTATCGTATGCCCACCGACAATGAGGAGATTTTTTACAGATTCGAGAGGATATTCTTCAGCGCCGCTTTTTTTCTGAATAATTAACTTTGTCTGTGTCGATTTGATATGAGAGCCAAACCCACTCACCGACAACCAAGGATAATTCGTCTCCATAAACCCCGTATGATTCAGAACAATTCAGATAATTACTACCACATTTCCACAGATTAAATCATCGTTATACCTTTTCTGGAAGGGTTACAGGAATCCTGCAAAATGTCATATCTTTAGTTTTCGTCAATTCCGAAAATTTCGGTGGATATATACCGTAGCCACGACATATATACATTCGTCATGCTATAGCATAACAGAGGTCGCTGATGTTCTGGGATAAAAAGATTGAAACCCTGAAAACTGATGATTTGCAGGCACTTCAGCTCAAACGTTTGAAAAAAACGATTAGCCAGGCACAAAAAGTTGGTTTTTTTAAAAAACGTCTCTCTGATGCAGGAATAACTGCATCTTCGATAAAAACACTCGATGACATCCGGAAAATACCATTTACCAAAAAGCAGGATCTTCGGGAGGGATATCCTTTCGGGTTCTTTGCAGTTCCTTTAAAGGAGATTGTCCGCATCCATACGACATCAGGAACAACAGGAAAACCTACGGTTGTAGGGTATACCAAAAAAGATCTTGACGTTTGGGCAGACCTGATTGCACGCAATATGACCATGGTGGGTGTTGGAAAGGAAGATATCTTCCAGAACATGGTCAATTATGGCATGTTCACCGGGGGGCTTGGTTTTCACTATGGGGCAGAAAAGATTGGGATGACGGTTATTCCCAGTGCGACTGGTAATACCAAACGCCAGATAGAGATGATCCGGGATTTTGGCGTGACTACGATCCATTGCACACCCAGTTACGCTATGCATCTTTCAGAGGTGGCTGAAGAGATGGGTGAATCCCTCGATAGTCTCAAAACAGGAATTTTTGGGGCTGAACCGTGGTCAGAAAGTATACGGCATTCACTTGAAAAACGATTGGGAGTTACCGCGTTCGATTCATACGGCTTAAGCGAGCTCTTTGGACCGGGTGTTGCATTCGAATGTGAGGAACGCAACGGGCTCCATATCTGGCATGATTCCTACCTCGTTGAGATCATCGATCCAAATACCGGGGAGCGTGTTTCAGATGGAGAGCGGGGGGAGTTGGTAGTAACTCCACTAGTCAAAGAAGCCATGCCTCTGCTGCGATACCGCACCGGCGATGTCACGATGCTGTTAGAAGATGGCTGCCTTTGCAAAAGAGCGCAGAAGATTGCCAGGATCACGGGAAGAAGTGATGATATGCTGGTCATCCGCGGCATCAATGTCTTTCCCTCCCAGATTGAACACGTACTTCTTAAAATCCCTGAAGTAGGCAATCAGTTTATGGTATATATTGACAGAATTAATTATCTGGACGAGATGACCGTCGAAGTTGAGATCAACAGGGACTTTTTCAGTGGCGAACTCACTGATCTGGCAAAGATCCAGAAAAAAGTGGGAAAAGAACTTCGCGATTCACTGGAACTGCGAACAACGGTCAGGCTTGTTGAGCCAGGATCATTGCCCCGCTTTGAAGGAAAGGCGAAGCGAGTGATCGATAGAAGGGAGGAGATTTGATGAAGTGTTGGGATCCACGAATCGAGGAAATGCCCAAAGAAGACCTCCAGCGGATGCAGTACAAACTACTAAAAAGTCTGGTGTACCGATTGTACAGTTTCTCTCCGTTTTACCATGACCGGATGAAAGAACAAAAGGTCCATCCGGATGACATATGCAAACTTTCTGATGTGCAGAAACTCCCGTTCATATTCAAGCGGGATTTGAGGGACAATTACCCGGATAAGATCTTCACTGCAACTAAAGACGAACTCGTCCGCTATCATGTATCTTCGGGAACCACTGGAAAACCAACTGTTGTTGGCTATACACAAAATGATTTAAACAACTGGACAACATCACTTGCCCGGGGCCTTACATCTGTGGGTCTTGGCAGAGGGGATGTGATTCAGGTAAGCTATGGTTACGGTCTGTTCACCGGAGGACTCGGGATGCACTATGGCGCTGAGCGCATTGGGGCAACCGTACTTCCTGCCAGCGTGGGAAACACGGAGCGCCAGATTGAATTGATGCAGGATCTTGGAGCAACAGCCATTGCCTGCACACCCTCATATCTCCTCCATATCGGAGAAGTAGCAGAGAAGATGGGTGTTAATATCAAAAAAGATACCCAGCTGCGTACCGGAATTCTGGGTGCTGAGCCATGGACTGAAGGAATGCGCAACCGTATTCAGGATTGGCTGGGTATCAGGGCATATGATATCTATGGCACCAGCGAACTTTCCGGCCCGATGTTTACTGAATGTGCGGAACAAAAAGGATTCCACATATGGTCGGATATCGCACTGGTAGAGATTATCGATCCCAAAACCGGTGAATCGCTTGAAGCAGGAGAAAATGGAGAACTCACCATCACAATCCTGCAAAAAGAAGCCCTCCCCATGATACGGTACCGCATCGGGGATATTACAACAATGGAAGAAGACATTTGTGCCTGTGGAAGAACTCACCCCAGAATACAGCGGATTCAGGGAAGGGTTGATGACATGCTGATTATCAGGGGCATCAACGTCTTCCCATCACAGGTCGAGTACGCACTGATGGCAATTCCAGAAGTAGGAGAACATTTCCAGATCGTAGTTGAACGAAAAGGAGCTCTTGACGACATGCTTGTCCGTGTCGAACTGAACAAGGAGTCATTCAGTGACAAAATCAATGAAATTATGAAGGTACGGCAGAAGGTTGAACACCGGCTCAGGAATTCGTTGAACGTGAATGTGGAGGTAGAATTAGTTGAACCGGGCTCATTGCCAAGATTTGAAGGTAAATCAAAGAAGGTAATCGATAAGAGGTCGATGTAAATG
The DNA here is from genome assembly GCA_030653335.1 of Methanoregula sp. GTDB lineage: Archaea > Halobacteriota > Methanomicrobia > Methanomicrobiales > Methanospirillaceae > Methanoregula. Next base: position 4,046 of record JAURZP010000296.1, read on the forward strand.
GACATAAAAAAATATGTGATCAGGCAGATTTCGATATTCTCTGAAAACCGCCCGGGCAGACTTGCAGCGATCGCTCATGCTCTGGGAGAAGAGAAGATCAATATCCTTGCTTTCAGCATTGCAGAGGCAAATGGTTTTGGTGTAGTGAGAGCACTGGTGGATCACCCGGAAAAAGCCCATGACAAACTACTCTCGCTGGGATTTAATATCGCATTTACCGATGTGATTGCAGTTCACATGAAAGATCAACCCGGCGGTCTCTATGAAGTGGCAAAAATTCTGGGGGATGCCGGTATAAATATCGAATATTCATATGCCTATTCCGGAAAAGAGGGTGCTGTGCTAATCCTTCGTGTGGATCAGATTGATGATGCCATAACAAAGATCAAAACTTCTGGTGCAACTCTTCTGGAACGAAGTGTGTTCCACTAAAACTGCATCACCGTTTTTCCCATTTTATTAATTCTGCTATCTGGGAAAGAGTATTTCCTCTGCGGATCTCTTCCCTGATACGTTCTTCGTTCTTTCTGACTTCCAGTGCCCTGCGTGCCACTTCATAAGCGCGCTTTGCAGGAATTACTACAACGCCACTTTCATCACCAACAATCCAGTCACCCGGGTTCACAAACTGTCCTGCACACTGAATTTCTGCATTGATCTCTCCAAATCCTTTGGGCTCTCCTGCATTCGGTACAATTGCTTTTGCAAAAAGGGGAAACTTCATGGCACGTATATCATCTACATCCCGCACAGCCCCATCGATAACTACACCCGAGATGCCTTTTTTCACACAGCTTAAGGTAGCCAGTTCACCCCAAGGAGCAACTTGAGTACATCCATCGTTGTTGATCACGATCACATCTCCTTTTCTGGCTACATCTATTGCTTCAACAGGTTTTGCCCAGTCACCTGCAAGCGTCTGGACCGTGACTGCCCGTCCTACCATCTTCACATTGCCACAGATGGAAAAAATTCCCGTCATCGCTCCTTTACGGTGCATGGCGTCAGTGATGTTTGGGGCAGACACCTGCATTAAGAGGGCACGTATCTCTTCCACAACAGATTTTTTCTCTATCGGTTTGATCGAGGGATTATCCATTTCTGCGCGGATCTTTTTTGTTGATCCGGTAACATCTGCAGAACGAACAATTCCCCCACCAACAATGACAATATCTGCCCCGCATCGCACAGCTTCTCCGGCACTCTTTGCATCGAGTCCTCCGGCAACTGCAAGTGGAATGTGGACTTTACCGGATAGCGTTGTGAGAAGTTCGATCGAATTCCCTCCGGTCATCTGCTGGTCTATGCCGACATGGGCACAGATAATATCAATTCCAAGTGATTCAACGTGGCAGGCTTGGGATACCGGATCTTTGATATTGATCAGATCCGCCATAATCCGGATTCCATACAGCCGGGCTGCCCGGACTGCCTCTTCAATGACTGCATCGTCAGCATCTGCCAGCACACAAACAATATTGGCACCCGCCTTGGCAGCCATCTCCACTTCAATAGTGCCGGTGTCTGCAATTTTCATATCAGCAACAATCACCGAGTCGGGAAAACGATCCCTCATTGATCGGATTGCAGACATACCTTCACTTTTTATGAGCGGAGTCCCCACCTCAATCCAGTCTGCACCACCATCAATGGCTTCCTGTGCGATCTGCAATGCCCTTTTTAATTCAAGAAGATCCAGTGCCACTTGCAGAACCGCTTTTTT
>JAURZP010000322.1 GCA_030653335.1 Methanoregula sp.
GAAGACCGTGTCTGAAGTCACGGGATCTGAACCGCCCGCGGTCTTTGTGCCATACCCTTTGGCAAAGACGATCTTGCCGTCTTTTACAATCGCAACCGCCATGCCCGGGACCTTCCAGGCCTCTCTCGCTTTCCCGGCGTATGTATCAAAATCGGCAATGAACTCGCGGAGCTGCGTCTCATTTCGGGAATCCACAGCAGTACCAATGTGAGACTGGCCCGTCGAAGGTGTGGCGACAGGCTTAATGAGACCAGTCCCGTTTGCCGCAGTGCAACCGGCAGAAAGGATCAGGAGTGCCACAAGAATCAGGACAGGGATAAACAGAAGAATTGTTCATACAGGAAAATAGCCGGGATAATTCTTTAACCTGACTAAACAAGGGCCACGCAAGATTCCAAAAGGGAGTGGACCTTGAATGGACAACTCACCGGAAATAAATACCGGAATCTCTCGTTCATGCAGCCAGATGCTAAGACCCTGCCGTTATCTGAAGAGTTTGATGTGGTATTCATATTCGTATGATTCGGCTGGAAGCAGAAGCCAAAAAAATGCCGTGAGGCCAAAAAAATCATCCCGCAAAGGGAAATGCATTAAAAAAAAGTTTTTTAGGTTCAGGTATTCCCAAACGTCAGCTTTCCTCCTTTCTCATCCACCACGATCTCATTATCTTTGTTGATCGTCCCCTCAAGGATCATCTTTGACAGTTCGTTGATTAGCATCTTCTGGATAACCCGTTTGATCGGCCGTGCACCGAATTGCGGGTCAAAGCCCTGCGTGGCAATGAACTGGATCGCTTTCTTCGTTGCCCTGAGCCGGATATCGCTCTTCTTAAGCATCTTCTGGACGTTCCCCAGCTGCAGCTCGACAACCGTTTGGATCTCATCTTTAGAGAGCGGTCTGAACATGATAATCTCATCGATCCGGTTGAGGAATTCGGGACGGATGGTCTTTTTTAGCAGATCGTAGACCTGCTCCCGTGTGCGATCAAATACCTCGTCCCGGTTCTTGTCGGTAACATGCTCCAGGTTCTCCTGGATGAGGTGCGAGCCGATGTTCGAGGTCATGATGATGATGGTATTCTTGAAATCCACCGTGCGGCCCTTGTTGTCGGTCAGGCGGCCATCGTCAAGCACCTGCAGCAGGATGTTGAACACATCCGGGTGGGCTTTCTCGATCTCATCGAGCAGTACCACGGAATAGGGCTTTCTCCGGACCGCTTCTGTCAGCTGCCCGCTCTCTTCATATCCCACGTAGCCCGGCGGCGCTCCGACCAACCTTGAAACCGTATGCCGTTCCTGGTATTCCGACATATCGATCCGCACCATGCTGTTCTCGTTATTGAAGAGGAACTCTGCAAGGGCTTTTGCAAGTTCGGTCTTTCCAACGCCGGTCGTCCCGAGGAAGATGAACGAACCAATCGGGCGTTTTGTGTCCTGCAACCCGGCCCGGCTCCTGCGGATTGCATCGGCAACTGCCCCGATCGCCTCATCCTGGCCCACTACTCGCTTGTGGAGTTCGGTCTCAAGAGTCAGGAGTTTCTGTTTCTCGCTCTGCAGCATCCTGCTCACGGGAATACCGGTCCAGCGCGAGACCACGGCAGCAATCTCCTCGGCACCAACCTCCTCGTTCACCATCGCAGAATCCTTCTGCAGCACGGTCAGTTTTTCTTTGAGTCCGTCAATGGTCTTCTCGGTATCCGGGATACGGCCATAACGGATCTCTGCCACTTTTCCAAGATCGCCTTTACGGAGGAAACCTTCAGCTTCGAATTTTAAGTTCTCGATCTCATTTTTCCGCAACTGTATCTGTTCAACCAGCTCTTTTTCCGATTGCCACTTTGCCTTCAACTGGTTTTTTTCTTCAGTTAAGTTCCCGATCTCTTCATTTAAGCCCTTTAATTTCCCCTGGTCTTTCTCCCGCTTGATGGCTTCCCGTTCGATCTCCAGCTGCTGGATCCTGCGTTCAATCGTATCAAGTTCTTCCGGTTTTGAGTTGATCTCGAGCCGGAGTTTTGATGCAGCCTCATCAATCAGGTCAATGGCCTTATCCGGCAGAAACCGGTCGGAGATATAGCGCTGCGAGAGTTCAACGGCTGCTATAATTGCCTCGTCCTTGATCCGTACATGGTGATGGGTCTCGTATTTCTCCTTGATTCCGCGGAGGATGGAGATGGCATCCAGCGTATCCGGTTCATTGACCTGCACCGGCTGGAACCGCCGCTCGAGCGCTTTGTCCTTCTCGAAATATTTCTGGTATTCTTTTAAGGTCGTTGCGCCAATCACATGCAGTTCACCCCGGGAAAGCGCTGGCTTGAGGATATTTGCCGCATCCATGGCACCCTCGCTGGCACCGGCCCCGACAAGCGTGTGGATCTCATCGATGAACATGATGATCTCCCCTTCAGCTGAGATCACTTCCTTGACCACGCTTTTTAACCGTTCCTCAAACTCGCCCTTGAACTTGGCCCCCGCAATCAGGGCTCCCATGTCGAGCGAATAGAGCTTTTTGGTTTTTAAGTTCTCTGGCACATCTTCGTCAATGATCCGGTGGGCGAGACCTTCGGCAATGGCCGTCTTTCCTACCCCGGGTTCACCGATGAGGATCGGGTTGTTTTTCGTTCTCCTTGAAAGGATCTGCAGCACCCGGCGGATCTCTTCGTCGCGACCGATGACCGGATCGAGTTTGCCGGTCCGGGCAAGATCATTTAAATTTTTGGCATATGTTTCCAAGGAATTATAGGTCTCTTCTGCGCTCTGGCTTTTTACCGTCGAGCCTTTCCTCAACTGGGTAATAGCAGTTTTTAAATCTTTTTCAGTAACTCCGTTCTCTTTCAGCAGTTGTGAGGTGCGGTCGTTTACCGACAGAATTCCTAACAAAAGATGCTCGATGGCGACAAATTCATCCTTAAATTCCTGTGCAAGTGCGACGGCTTTCTGCAGGGCTTTTGTGGCATCATTGGAGAGGAACTGGTCCCCTCCGCTGACTTCAGGATAAGAATCGATGATCCTGTCAAGTGCAGGAATAAACACATCAAGATTCACATTCAGTTTTTTTAAGAGATACGGGATGACATTTTCGTCAACCATCAGCATCCCTTTTAGTAAATGCGAAGTCTCGATGGCCTGGTTCTGTTGTGCCGTTGCAATTTCCGTTGCTTTCTGAACGGCTTCCTGTGATTTAATGGTAAAATTGTTGAAATTCATAATCGTGGTTGTCCCTTTTTTGTTGTTCGATTTTTTTGTCCATTATTCGTAATAGCGCTTTTTCCTTTCAAATAGTTTGTCAATCTGACAATTGATTCCGGCAGATTCTATGACAAGGGGCAGGTAGTCACGTACCTTCAATATGTTCGGATACTAAAGGGTGAAAATGCCGTAGTTCATACACGCTGACCATCCAGAACTAAACACACCTTCTCAGGGCCTGTCAGAGCAGATTAACGGCATCGGGATTTTTCCGGTAATTGAGCAGCCTCCTTTGCTCCGTTATTGGTGACGGATGTTTTTTGCAATTACATTTTACGCCCGGGGTTCCGGCTTGCGATCTCACGCCAAGCTATCAGCCATCCCCACTATACGGCGGAAACCTACTCATTACTTTAACATGTCAGGAACCATAGGTAGTCTTCTGTATGCGGTATATGATGCAAGGATCTAATTTTCCGGGTATGAACCCGGCCCACAGGAGAAACTGATTACTGTTATGGAAACTTCTCAAATCAGTGAATCGGAAGACCGGATCGCAGCACTTGAACAGAGATTACGCGACATGGAAGCGCTGGTTAAGGGACTGATCGCGGAGTTGCTCGACCTCAAAGCGATGGCCAGGACAATGTCCCGGAAGAGCGAAGAACGCAGCCATCAGGAGTTTAAGCGGGGACCGGTTTTTCAGGAGACCACATCCCCAGAGCAGTTAATCTCATCCGCATCACCATTCATTACAGCGTCTACTGATGGCAGCACCATGATCCTGCCCAGGGCCGCACACTCGCCAGATCTCCCGGTTGCCCCGCCAGAACCCGAAATGGTCAGGATCATGCAGTCTGATGGTACGATGAAACTCGAACCCCGGTACGGAGAAGCGAAACATATTGACTCCTCCCACGGATATGGACGCAACCGTAAAGACATCCCGGTAAGGAGCAGGCAGGCTCCCATGATCTACGCTGCGGATAAAGACAAGCCAGACAGGGCTAAAGTGTAAGAGCCTGAGTATGGATGGGGACTTATTCCCCTTACGGGCAGGTTTAGGATTAATTAACAAAATTATTCAGACGATCTTTAAACAAAATCCCCCTATTTCTTTTTTAATATCCCACTGGGCGATGGGTACCCTTCCACAACATGAGAAGGAGATCCCCCTCCGCTAAAAAAAATCTCTTTAACTTATCCTGTCCCGCCAAGACTTGTGGAGTGAAAAAAACTATTCAAATAAAAGCCGGCGTCTCATAAGGACAATAAGATCATTGAGATTCCTGCACTGGTTGAGTTCTTCGGTACTGATAAGAACCGCCAGTTCAGTTCCTTTCTGGACAAACACAACCGGAAAGGTCATCTGGGGGAGACCGGATCTAAACTCAGATAAGAATTCACTCTTCTCCAGCGTGCGTGACGGGATCTCCAGATCTTTTAAAAAACGTTTCCACTCCTTCTTTATCCCCACCGGGCTGTGGGTGATTGAACTGATCGTGAAGGTACGCGCTCTGGAAGCAGTTGGCGTACCTGCAGAAAAATCCTTGAGTGACGGCAACATCCCGCTGTCAGTATTATCCACAATAAGAAGGATTTTTGATCCCGGCATATACAATCCTCATCCGCGTTTTCACATATTATATTTTGGGATACCTGCAGTCATAGACATCTCAACGTGTGCGAGTACATATCCACAATATTGTCCACAAGTTGAGTTGACTTACACTTCCGGTAATAAACGGCAATATTTCCGTTCCTGCATGATCGATAAGAAAGACCTGCATAATCCGGCACTATGTTTTTATGAGCAGAAGTAAGATACAGCGCTATTGGCCGGTTGCCGGATAATTTCCCTGCCGCCGACCGGTGCCACGGTATCTTCCCATGTTTGAGATTGCCATCATCACAGTCATACTCGCACTGGCATTCACGTTTACCAACGGGTTCCAGGATGCCAGCAGCATTGCCGCAACCTTCATCGCCTCGCGTTCCGCAACCCCGAAAACGGGAGTCATCTTTATTGCTGTAGTCTCATTTCTGGGGGCAGTCTTTGGGGGGAGTGCTGTAGCTTTTACCATCACCGGCCTGCTCACCCTGCCATCATCAGATCAGTTGATGCTGGTGCTTCTCGTTGCACTCCTGACAGCAACGTTCTGGAATATCATCTCCTGGAAATTCGGCCTGCCGGCATCCTCCACACATTCCCTTATCGGGGGTCTAATCGGGGGCGGTATTGCAGCAGCCGGAATTGGCAGCGTCTTTTGGGGCCTGCAAGAACTCATCACGCCTCCCTATGCATGCACGGGTCTGGTAAAGATCCTCTTATTTTTCATAATGTCTATCCTGATCGGGTTTTTCGGAAGTTACCTGATGCACAAAAGCACATCCCTGTTGCTGCGTAACGCAGAAAGAACGGCAAACAAAACGATCATACAACTGAACTGGTGCGCTGCTGCCGTGATGGCATTCTCAAACGGGGCAAACGATTCACAGAAACAACTGGGCATCATTGCCCTTGCCCTTTTCGCTGCCGGATTGTCTGCAGCTGCTGATGTGCCATTATGGGCCCGGATTACATGCGCACTCCTGCTGGGGTTTGGCACTATCAGCGGCGGATGGCGCATTATGAACACGCTGGGGCGCAGGATCTTCAAAATTGAACCCATCCATTCCTTTGATTCACAATTTTTCTCTTCTGGTTCCATTATGTTATCAACTCTTGCCGGGGCACCTGTCTCATCCACGCAGGTCATTACCATGTCAGTTATTGGTGTTGGGGCGGCCGAAAATCCCAAAAAAGTGAAGTGGTCTGTTGGAACCCATATTCTCATTGCTATGATCATTACCATTCCGGTCACACTGCTCATATCAGCAGTCTTTTACCGGATAATTTCCCTCATTATAGGTGTGTGATTTCCTGTGATTAACCATGAAAAGAATCCACAAAAAAGTCCGCAGCTTGAACGCAGAGAAAATCTTCTTTCAGCGATTTTCCCACGGGATTATGATTTTGAATCCATGCTCGCTCTCCAGTCCGACCGGACCGTTGAAGGAGTACAGGCATTCATTGTATGGCTGGAAACTGTTCCTCAGAAAAATCCTCATGAACTCGAACGGATTGAAAATGAAGTGGACCAGATGCGTCACGAGATGGAGGACAAACTTATCCGCTCTTTTTCAACACCCTTTGATCGACAGGACATCTACAGCATCTCCCGCGACATGGATTACATACTCAACTATGCAAAAGAGACGGCAAAAGAGATGTTCGCATTTGGTGTAAAAACGGATTCCCCGATACGCCAGATGGCACAAAATCTTCTGGATGGTACAATGTGCATCTCGCGAGGCATAAAAAACTTAAATTCCGATAAAGACGCGGTAGAAGAAGAGATCCGACACGCCCGGGATACGTACAACCAGATGGAAGACCTGTATATCATCAGTTTGGCTGAACTGTTCAGGACAGATGATGCAATGAATGCCCTGCGGAAACGGGAGATCTATCATCACCTTAGGGACGCAGGACGGGCAATGCGGGATACATTAGATACCCTGCACAATGCGGTGATTGACCTGGCATGAAAAAAGGGATGGCGTTAGGACAGATATTTTTATTTCTTGACTTTTCGTATAATGGTGAGATCCCCAAGGGTTGGAGTAAGACTGCCTAAAACCTTCTTCTCCACTTCCGCTTCTGCCGGGGCATCGATAAGCCGGATCTCCAAAACCTTCTCTAATTTTTTCCGCACACTGTCTTCAGGCATAAGCTCGGCATTCTCGATCTTTTTGATCAAGTGTTCTTTCTCTTTCATCTGCATTGCGAGATCTTTCTGGGTGAGGCCTTTTCCCATTCGGGCATTCCGGATACGGACTGCATAGTCGTCTACAACCTCTCCTCCCATGAAATCAAACATATCCCGCTTGTGCCAGGTCTGGGCGGGTGCACCGAAAGCTGTTGAGGCTGGTTTGGTTGCAGATCCACGGGCAGGAATCTTAAGATCAGTCCGCCTTACCTGCTGCACCTCTGTGCCGTACTTCTCGCACTTGGAACATACCTGAAGTTCGGCTCCTTCAACACGGACTAATTTTGGGGTGCCGCGTACCGTTTCTCCGCACATTTCGCACTGCATAATCTCACAAACACTTTATACCATTTTCCCTATATACCTAATTGAGATACGAGATGAGTGACATCATCCATCATTCTACAGAACCCCAGACGCCGGAAGAGCTCTACAGATTATATCGTGCGCTCACTGAACAACTCCGTGAACAGCTGGGCCAGATCGAAAATGACAAGCACGAGCTTGAAGTCCAGATGATGGAGCGTGTGGGAAACCTGGAGTCCCGCAATCTCGAACTCCGCGAGCAACTGCGCCAGAGCGAGGCGGACAAGAGGTATATCGAAACCCAGAAGATCCGTTACGAACGCGATGTGCGAAAGCTCAAAAGCGAGAGCGAGCAGCTCAGAAGTCCCCCGCTGATCATCGGGACCATTACCGATATAGTAGATTCAACACGGGTGATTGTGCGGAGCAGTGCCGGTCCACGCTTTATGGTGCGGAGTTCCCCCTCGGTAAATGCCGATGACCTCAAGCCCGGTGTGCGGTGCACGCTCAACCAGCAGTCATTAGCAATTGTCGAACTGCTGCCAAACAGTTTCGATGCGCAGGTCTATGGTATGGAACTGGTGGATTCACCGGCAGAAACGTATGCAGATATCGGCGGGTTGCAAGACCAGATCAACGAAATCCGGGAAGCCGTGGAACTTCCACTCAAGCGCCCCGAACTCTTCAGGCGGATTGGTATTGAACCGCCAAAGGGGGTGTTGCTCCACGGACCACCCGGCACGGGAAAGACCCTGCTTGCAAAAGCGGTTGCCCACGAGACCAATGCCCATTTTATGCGGGTAGTAGGATCAGAGCTGGTCCAGAAATACATAGGTGAAGGAGCCCGCCTTGTCCGAGAGCTCTTTGACCTGGCAAAGAAGAAGGCCCCGACCATCATCTTCATCGATGAGATCGATGCGATTGGTGCATCGCGCACTGAGGCGAATACCTCTGGTGATCGTGAAGTGCAGCGGACTCTCATGCAGTTGCTGGCCGGCATGGATGGGTTTGAGAACCGTGGCGATGTAAAGATCATCGGTGCAACCAACAGGATCGATATTTTAGATAAGGCACTGCTTCGTCCCGGCAGGTTTGACCGTATCATCGAGATCCCCCTTCCCGATGTCGATGGTCGCCTATCGATCTTAAAGGTGCACAGCCGCTCCCTTGCTATAGCAGATGATGTTAATCTCCTGGAGATTGCCCAGCTCACGGAAGGCAGGAACGGTGCTGATCTCTACGCGATCTGCATGGAGGCTGGTATGTATGCGATAAGAAAGGAGAGCCCGTCCATTACGCAGGAAAATTTCCGTGCAGCGGTTGCCAAGGTTATCTTTGATTTCAGCCGTGGCTCGCTTGATGTTGAAGGCGAGATGTTTGCGTAAGGGAAATTTTATTTTAGTTCCCGGGCACTCCCAGAGTAATGATCAACAGTTCCGCTCATCAGAGAAAGGATTTTAAAAAAATCCCGCGTCTGTATGTACCACAATTTACGCAGAATAGAAATGCGGGACTTATCAATGATTTATTCTTCTCCCACATTGCCACCCGCTTCTTCAAGAGGTATTGCTTCACCGATATCTTCCACTTCATCTTCCGTGCACCAGATCTCGATCGCTTTATCGACTCCGGCATATTCCTGATGATATTCTTCGACCGTGGAACCCGGTGACATGATCACGGTGCTGATAAGTTTCCCGTCTTTAAATCCATAGAGCCTGCGGTGTAACCATGTGGGACCAAGTACCGTTGCCCGCTCGTAATAGATGTCCTGTGCCATCTGCTGGGTACAGTATATTCCTTTTGCCACTTCAAAGAGCGATTCCTTTGCATAGCGCCGGATATACCAGCGCAGTTCTGCCACAAGGGACATCGCGCTTCCCAGTGAAGTTGTTGTTATCAAAACACCGCAGGGCATCCTTTTCGGGCGGTAAAAACGCAGCACCATCCTGCTTGTCTCTGAAGTAAAAAGGGTGTGGTGGAGATCGATTTTTTCTTTCTGCAGCACAAGGATGTTCATGCGATCTCCAAAAAAATATCTTTGTGCGGTGTGAATTTGTTTACACACCTTTTAATTGTGGAAATTTCTCTGCCATTTTTTTTGTGCCTGTTTGCCTGAAGACCCCGGCTGGCTATAGTTTTTTAAATATACATGCGGGTATCAGTAATCTTATCTAACTTGATTTTTCTTACCGCAGTAGTAAAATCTGCCATCCCGACAGACACTGCTTCGCGCCGCACGGCCATCATCCCGGCTTCACGGCAGATAGCCTGAAGTTCTGCTCCGGTTGCCTTCTCTGTCATTGCTGATACGATATCTAAGCTCACATCTTCCATGCGCATGTTACGCGAATGGATCTTTAAGATCTCAAGCCGGGAGTCCAGATCGGGCAGGGGAATCTCGATTAGGCGATCGAAGCGACCGGGACGGAGCAGGGCAGGGTCCAGCATATCCACACGGTTTGTTGCAGCCATGATTCGCACATCGCCCCGGTTGTCAAACCCGTCCATCTCTGCAAGGAGCTGCATCATTGTCCGCTGGACTTCAGCGCTTCCTGAAGTCCCGTCATTGGTGCGCAT
>JAURZP010000051.1 GCA_030653335.1 Methanoregula sp.
ACCCAGATCGGCCTTAATCCGGGTATTTGATGAGTTCATCATGCGGGGGATTGTGTCCCGGTACCCATCGAGCAGTCCCCCGATCAAATATACCGGAATCTCAATATCGGGTTTAAACCGTACAGATTTCTCACGCCAGAAAGGTCCGTCCTTCTGGTTTTCTTTCCATACGAAATGCCACGGGGTCTGATCAAACCGGTTGGCAAAATATTCACTGGTGATCGCATATTCATCGGTAGCGGGTAAGGCATTGGATGTATCGATCATCGGTTCCCAACAGTCCATATGGATCACCCCGTCGATATAATGAACATCCTGGTAAAAAAGATCGTCCGAGCCATGAGCGATCAGGATGGCTTTGAGTGCAGGAGGTTTACGGGCTGCAATCATGAGGGAGTTAAATCCACTCCAGGAGAGTCCGAACATCCCGACATTCCCATTAGACCAAGCACTCCTTGAGAGCTGGTTTATAATCTCTACGCCATCAGAGAGTTCCTGTTCAGTGTACTCTGAAGTTGGAAGGACCCCTTCACTGCTACCGGTGCCCCGGACATCTACTTTTGCAACAACATATCCCCGCTTGGCAAAATATGAGCAGATCGGATAATCTTCCAGATATGCGATATCATCCTTACGATAGGGGTCCATCTCAAGGAGGACAGGGAATTTCTCGCCAGGATTACCTGAAACCGGCATAAAATAGGTAACTGATAATTTTACACCGTCTGACATAGTCAGCCAGTCTTTCTGGGTTGTTATTGTATAGAGTGGTAAAGAAGAGCTAACCGGTGCCTGGGACGGCGATGGTGTACTACACCCGGATACCAAAAGCAGTACGATTATGAATAAGGAATAAACTGGAAGGACTTTCATGAATGGCTACTCCGGTTCTCATCAACTTTCAGGTAAAGGATACTGGATACCCGATGATGTTAATGATTATCGATTCTTTCTTTTGCCGTACCACATCCATTGACCACGATATCTGCTGGCAGAAAACCCTGGATTACGTTGATTTTAAAAATCAGGCCGGGGTAAGATCCACAGTCCACGGACCATCCGCCCGTACCTCAAGGAAATGTTTACCGGGGCTTAATCTGAATATTTTTCTCCCAGTGTAAGAGCCGGATCCCATCTCGTTGAAAACATATTCCTCAATTTTACCGCTGCTATCAGTGATATGGACAATAAAAACCCCGGTTCCCGGCTACGATGCGGTTATGGTATACCCCTTTTCCCTGGTTACAGAAAATCCACGGTTTTCATCATTAGAGCCGGAAATTTTCAGGGGCTCTGATGTTCCTGATGAGGATTTTGTTTTTTCGGGTGCTGATGAATCTGAAGCGATCTCCTCTTGACGCACCGGTTCCTGCTGTGCAGCTGCGGAGGGGATGGGTGTGCTTACTGCAACCTGTTCCGTGTTTGTGGTAGCCGGGCTTGTGCACCCGGCTGCAAGTATGAGCACTATATACAGAAAAATTAGAACCATTCCCGAAGAATTTTTCATACGATCTTAAATTCTGTTACTTTCCTATAATCGTGTTGTTTTATTCTTCGAATTGTTTCTCCGTTACGAAAACCCGAGAGTTTCCCTTTGAAATATTGTTAAATCCCGCACCAGTACCGGAAGACAAATCAATAAAGGATGCCCATGCTGAAATGAAGAATCTATGAGCGCGCCTCCGGTTGTCACAAATTTTATTGAATACTTAAAGACCGCACAGATGGATCCTGCTGTGGGAATACGTATCATAAAGGTGACAGGAGATGATCACATGGGACTCTATGTGGCAGAACTAAAACCGCATTGTTCTGTAACTGCCCATTATCACAAGAACGGAAGTGAAATCTACCAGATTGTACGCGGTGAGGGAACCATTCATACCGGTCTTTTATCCGGTAATGATTCGGCCGCATGGAACAGATCCGCAGATCTCAGAAGTGGCGATTGTTTTACGGTAAAAGAAGGCGTGATCCACCAGCTGGAAAATACCGGTTCAGAATCCACGGTCGCGTGCTTTGTCTGCCCGGCTGCCCATATTGGTGATGACCGGTTCATTGTCAGAGGATCAGTCCCAAAAATTCCATGAGGTTATGCATGCAGCGATACCGGTTTAAAAAAATTGATGTGTTTGTCATGGGAAAATCGACTGGTAACCCGGCGGGATGTGTGTACCTGCCCGGCGAGGATGCCCTTTCAGCTGAAGGTATGCAGCAGATCGCACGGGAACTTGCGGGATGCGTAAGCGAGGTCGTCTACCTGTACCCGGATGAGGGGCATACCGGCCTTAAGTTTTTCTCCGCTGAACGTGAAGTTGCGTTCTGCGGGCATGGGACCATTGCTGCCATGTATGATCTCATAAAAAATGATCCGGTACTGTCATTTGATCCGGTTACCCGTATCCACGTAGGTGGGCAGGAACTGCTCGTCAGGAACGAGATCGCAAAAGCAGATGCGGTCTTCATCAGTGCGCCGCAACCCGTTGAGCAGAAACTATCGATATCCCATGACGGGATTGCAGCGGCACTGCGGATCCCCCCCGGTGAAATATCAGAAAAACACCGTATTGCCTGTATCAACGCCGGGCTTGCGACCCTCATCGTCCCGGTAGATTCCCTCGACACGCTGCTGTCCATTCATCCGGATCAGCAGCACTTAAAGGAATTCTGCCTGGCTAACGGAATTGAGATCATTCTGGTTTTTTCAACTGTGACTTCAAAGGCCGGGAACAGTTACCGCACAAGGGTGTATGCTCCTGTCTTTGGGTATCTTGAAGACCCAGCAACGGGTTCGGGGAATGCGGCGCTGGGATATTACCTGCTCAAAGAG
>JAURZP010000333.1 GCA_030653335.1 Methanoregula sp.
GGACGTTCCTTTTCCACCTCATCCTCAACATACTCCTCACCGCCAAGGATCCTGGCCAGACAACAACCGGGAGTGCGACAGTGGGGGCCCGGAAACACTTCATAACACTTCCTGCCTGCTGCATCCTCCCTGCGTGTGCCCGCCAGTTTCAGGAACGTATCGTTCATAAGAAGAATGTTGAAATCCCTGTCAACCACCCGCATACCGTCAGCGGCTGTCTGGAATATCTGGTCCAGTTCTGTATGACTGTCTCTGACCCCCTTCTCTGCTCTGGCAATCCGCTCACACAAAAGGGCAACGATAATGGAGATGATGATCAGGGAACCTGCCCGGAAATATTCGTCCCCCATCAGTGTCTCCGCGCCAAAGAGGATATGTCCTGTAATCATTATCCCGGCTAAAAAGACCGCCACCACGATACCTTTTCTTTTCCACCAGAATGATGCCAGAATAACCGGAATATACATGAAGTGGGTGAAAATAGTACAGATTCCAAGAACCAGATGGAACCAGACGGTCAGAAAGCAGCTAAAAGCAATAAGGGCTGCTATCACGATGATTTTTTGGTTTTCTTTAATTGAGATGATTTCTCTCATATTTAAGATCCTCGCACACGTTCTTCATTCCTTTTCCTTCACTACAATCGTAAACGCCGTCCCCGCCGTCCGGTCGAGTTCAATGGATCCGTCCAGTTGTTCCACCAGCGAGATTACGAGGCGGAGCCCGAGCGACCCGGTGTTGCGCCAGTCAAAGTCCTGCGGGATACCCATGCCTGTGTCCTTAATAATTATGGTCAGTGAATGGTCCTGTCTGCTGATTGCGACGGAGATCTCCCCGTTTCTGCCATTGGAAAATGCATGTTTTAATGAATTGGAGATCAGTTCATTGAGGATTAGCCCGACAGGGATTGCCGTGTTGAGATCGATAAAAACATCAGGAATATCTGTTGTAAACGTGATCTCTTTTTTTGGTATTGCATAAAACTGGAACAGGCTGGCGCCAAGGAATCTCACGTATTCATCAAGGCCGATTTTTGCAATATTCCCTGACCGGTACAGTTTTTCGTGAACGAGTGCCATTGCCTGGATACGGTTCCGGCTTTCACGAATCGCAGTCAGGGTTTTTTCATCAGTGATATACCGGGACTGGAGGGTCAGCAGGCTGATAAGTATCTGGAGATTATTGTTTACCCGGTGATGGATCTCACGGAGCAGGACTTCTTTTTCCTCCAGAGATGCGTTAATCTGCTCTGTACGTTCCTTGATCCGCCGTTCAAGTTCTTCATTAAACCGTTTCAATTTTTCTTCCGCTTGCTTGCGCTCGGTGATGTCCCTGTTGCTTACGCGCCTTCCGGAATGTTTCCCATCTGGTCCTGTGATCTGCTGACAGGTATGAGCGATCCAGCGTACTGTACCATCGCGACGTATGATCCTGAAATCAACTGACAGGGGGGTTTGGGGATGACCCCATGCATAGCTGTTGTGTTCCACGACAAACGTTCGATCATCGGGATGGATAATCTCCAAGAGCAGTTGCGGATCTACAAGGAATTCCTGTTGTGTATAGCCGGTGAGGCATTCACACGATGGGGAGATATAGATGAGGCTCTTATCCGGTCCCTGCCAGTATTCCCAGTCATAGGTGAAGTCCGCCATGGCATGGAACTTTTCTTCACTTTGCCTGAGCGCCTGCTCTTTTTTACTGAGTTCGTCATAATTCCGGTGCAGCTCCTCCCCAGTCACCGTGATCTCCTCATAGGCCGTCTCGAGATCTTGTTGTTTCTTTAACAGCGCCTCCTCCACTCGCTTGCGTTTGGCGATTTCCTGCCGGAGGTTTTCATTGATCTCCGTCAGCTCGGCGGTGCGCATTGCCACCAGTTCCTGAAGATGATCGTGGTATTTTATCAGTTCCTCTTGTGCATGTTTCTGCCCGTTGAACAGAATCTGGGCAGAAATACTGAATGTGATGATAATGGCAAAGGTCAGTGTCCGCATCCAGAGTTCATGCGTGCCCGGCGAAAACATCTGCTGGATAAAAGTGCTATCGCCGAATACAACGACATGGATGGCGGATTCGAGAATCCACCATGCTAATGCGATTCCTAATCCCATCAGGACGATTTTATTATCCCGTAATGCCATGAAAGCACCATCCGCTCATATAATCCTGCCCACCCCGCCCGGACACCGGGACAGCATGCCCGTTGCCGGACGGGTTTTTCACTAGTACGGGAATCATACAGGCATGTTGGGAGATTGGATAATTCGGGAACAAACGGGGATGAAAGCCGGATGACTTTCATGCACGTTTGATGAAAAAGCCGGGACTTGTTCATGCCGGGTTCACCGTGCCCCGCTAAACCGGTACGCCCCATTCGGCACCGCGTTCTCGAACCGGGCGCCCGTACCGGGTTCTCCGGTTTCGGTGATGGTGATACCGGTTATTCCAAGAATCTCCCGGGAGAGGAAAAGCCCAAGGCCGGTATGGTGCCCGAATCCCCGGGCAAACAGGTGCTTCTTATCCTCCGCACTGATTCCCACCCCGTCATCTTCGCAGACGATGACCCGATCCCGGTCAGATTCTTTGGAGAAGATGCGAATGGTTGTCATCCTGTCTCCCCCATACCGGAGTGCGTTATCGATCAGGTTGTAGAACACTCTCTCGAACAGCGGGTCGGCAAACACTTCAAGGCCGGGACAGTCCGCATCGATACGGATATCCCGCATCGGGAGTCCTTTGACTGCTTTACCGACCACCATGTTCACGTTCTGCCATGCCGGGGCATTCACACCCATGTCCTGATAGTCCCGCGTAAAGGTGATCTGGTACTCGATCATCTCCGCGATCTGCTCTTCTTTCCTGATGAAGTCGGACAGTACAGGATCGCTGACATTCTCACGCGAAAGTTCGAGATAGCCCTTGAGCGCGGTAAGCTGGTTCAGGATGTCATGCCGGGTAATACCCGACAGGAGATTCAGTTTCCTGCTGGCGAGGGCAAGGGAGTCTTCCATTCGTTTGCTTTCGGTGATGTCCCGTATGGTGTGGACTGAACTGACGAGCATTCGTCTCTCGTCCAGGACCGGGTCGGTAGTAACAAAAAACCAGCGATCGCCGATTTTCAGTTCCATTGTCTCCCGCTTCAGCGTTTCCCGCATCCGGACAAGCGGGCAGCCGGGAATCGGTTTCTGTGTGCCATGCACGATCTCCCAGCAGTGCCGCCCGACAAGTTCATCGGGACTTTTCACGCCATAGATCTCCTGCATCGTGCGGTTGCACTGTACTATCCGCTGTTCTGCGTCCAAGAGGCAGATGGCGTCCTGTGTCGAGTCGAACGTGGTCTGCCATCGGAGTGCTGCGTTGTGGAGCGCGCCCTCTGCCCGTTTGCGTTCGGTGATATCGATCAGGTTTTCGATAAAATACTCATGACCGGAAATGACCTTTGGAGTTACGGACTTGAGGATCGGCACCTGCTCTCCTTTTGCAGTGAGCAATATACGCTCAGAGAGATCGATTGTCTGCTTCAAATCGCTTATCGGGCATTTCCCCACATCTGCCGGACAGATATACTTATGGCATACGTGGCCGATGATCTCCTCTCTGGGTGCGCCGATCATCCTGATGGCAACAGAATTTGCGTTAACGATGGTATGCGTTTTCGAATCGATTATCACAAGGGCACTCTGAAGAGATTCGAGGATCGCCTTCAGATTGTTCTCGCTCGCCCTGACCATCTGCTCTTTTTTACCGAGTTCATCAAAGCTCTGCCGTAGTTCTTCATCACCTGCGATCAGTTGTTCATATGCCGCATGGAGTTCCGTGTTCTTCAGCTTCAATGCCTCTTCCGCCCGTTTGTGTTCGGTGATGTTGATCATTGCGTGAACGACACCGGCAACCGAACCATTCTCATCCATCACCGGATTGCACCTCACGAGGAATAACCTCCCGTCGGGAAGCGTGACCTCCTTCTCAGAAATATCCCCGATCTTTATGGATATACATACGGGGCAATCGGGGCAGCGCTCGTTTCTGTTCTGGATCACCTCGTAACAGCGTTTTCTCCTGACTTCGTCAGGGTGTATGCCAAATTCCCTTGTGACCTCATCGTTTGCCCAGAGAATTTTCAATGATGGATCGAGATACTCGACCACCACACCGCGCAGGTCCCGGAGGACGGCCGCCATCTCGCGATCCTTTCTCTTCAGATTCTCCTGTGCTTGTTTTAATTCGGTGATGTCAACGAGGACTCCTCGTATTCCCGCCGGCGTATTCTGATGAAGAATTGCATCGGCGTAAATGATAACAGGGAACGTGGTCCCGTCTTTTCTGATTGCGGTATACTCAACGCCTCCTAGGGATTCCCCGCTTAAGACTCTCTGGGTATTTTCCCTGACCCGGTCACGATCCCCGGAGACAAAACCCTGAATGGCATCTATCCCTCTTTCCAGATCCTCATCGGTAATGCCAAACGTTTTTAATCCGGTCTTATTGATGGATGCAATGAAACCCCGTTCATCAAGTTCAAAAACCGTCTGCGGCAATAACTCAACCAAATCCCGGTATTTTCTCTCGCTCTCGCACAGCGCCTGCTCTTTTTTACTGAGTTCATTGTAGTTCTGCCGCAGCTCCTCTTCGGTTGCGGTCAGTTGTTCATATGCCGCATGGAGTTCGGTGTTCGTCTGCTTCAATGCCTCTTCCGCCCGTTTCCTCTCGGTAATGTCCATCAGCGAGGCGACCGATTTTTTCGTGCCCGGAATGACATCGATGGTAAGGAAGATGTGACGGATATCGCCGGATTTTGTGACGAACCGGAACTCGTAATGCTTCAGGGCGGCTTCCAATCTCTCCCTTCGCAGACGATGCTGGGCAAGCATCCGGTCCAGATCTTCTTTCACCACAAATTCCGTCCAGCTTTTCTTTCCCTCGATTTCCTGCCGTGGATACCCTGAGAGGCGTTCGAACTCCTCATTGGCAAGGCTTATTACGGTATTTTCTTCAATAAGGACGGTTGCTGTTCCGGTATTTTCAAATATTGTCCTGTAACGTTCTTCGGCGTTACGTACTTCATCCTGCACCTGTTTGAGTTCGGTGATGTCACGTATGGATTCAATGGCACCGGCAACATTGCCTTTGTTGTCATAGAGCGGTGCTGCTGTGAAGCTAATGTACGCACCTTTCCCATCATTCAGCCTCGGGATAAAATTTTCTGAAATCAGTTTGTCATCCTGTTTCATAATCAGAGGATACATTTTATTAATCTCTTTATCTTCGTTTAATACAAGGTTTACAAGGATCGGTCTCCTCTCGCCATAGAACGGGATTGCATAGGAATAATTCCCGGTTCCCAGGATATCCCCCGCTTTTATCCCGGTCATCTCTTCTATCGACCGGTTCCATACAATCACCTTGCCTTGATCATCGATTGCAAATGTCGCATCCGGCAGGAAATTTACAATATCATTTATCCGCTGCTGTGATTCTTCAAGCTGGCACTCCGTCTGTTTTTTATTGATAGCCACGGTGACTTTATGCTCGAGTTCAACAAACTGGGAAGTCGGGTCTCCCCCTTTCTGGATATAGAAATCGGCACCGTTGTTTAATGCTTCAATAACAACTTCTTCTCTTCCCCGCCCGGTAAAAAGAATAAACGGGAGGCATTCATAGTGAGTGCGGACATACTTGAGAAACGCGATCCCGTCCATATCGGGCATCTGGTAATCCGAGATGATGCTGTCATAGTGCCGTGATTGCAGCTTTGTTATCGCTTTTGCTGCTGATACCGCCGTATCCACCGTGAAATTCCTTGACCGTTCAAGATACAATTTCCCGAGTTCGAGAAGTACCGGTTCATCATCCACATATAGAATTAAAGTCATCGCACCACACGTTATAGAGTAATGATAATCTCATACAACCTGACCGATATTTCCGGCAGCTCATTCCTTCATGGTTTTATGAACACTTCTACGAGAATTGCTTGCTGATTTTTGTATTTCACCAATATACTACCTGTCGGGAGATGAGTCAGGTGTCTGAAATCTATGCAATTACCAGCATCAAGACAGGACGATGGAGATCGGATCCGGATCCTGACAGGACTCCGGACCCAAACAGGGGGTTTTATTCTCCATCAAATCCATGAATAAATTAACATTAGCCGTATTTAGCAAAATCGCAAAGTATTATCGTCAGCATTATTGCATGCATTGAAACTGGTTAAAAATAAATAGGTTTTATTGGTTATTCATGCATGAGTACTTACATGGATAATTACCCGGATGAAATTTTTAAAATCAAGGAATTCTTAAAAAAAGATCCACGGGGAATGAACATCCAGCAGATCTCGGATGGATTACAGATAAACAGGAATTCTGTTTCCAAATATCTTGATATATTAACCGCCCAGGAGGAAGTGGCAGTCAGAATGTTTGGGAGATCAAAAGTCTACTATTTATCTCAGCATGTACCGATCTCGGAATTAATGAAATTTTCATCAAATTTTATTATTATTCTCAATCAGGACTTGCGGATCGTCCAGCTGAATGACGCCTTCCTCCGGTATGTCAATTTACCAAAAGAAAATCTTTTAGGATCAAAAATGACTGATACCGGTTCGGAACTTTTCTGCTCTCCCGAATTTTTTTCTCTGGTGCATGAGGCGGTCAATGGTAAAGAAACGAATAAAGAAATACAGGTGAATACCAGTTCTCCGGACCTTTTTTATAAGGTAACCCTGACGCCGACCATTTTCCAGGATCAATCCCGTGGCGTTATTGTTGTTTTTGAAAATATCACTGAGAGGAAACAGGTTGAACTTGCCTTAATCGAGAGCGAGGAAAAATACAGAACGCTTACAGAAAATACAAGGGATATCCTGTATTCGCTGGATACTGATGGGGTGATAACCTACATCAGTCCACAGGTAACACGGTTTGGCTTAATGCCTGAGGAGTTCATCAATAAAAAATTCGACCTCTTCATCTTTCCAAAAGACAGGGACCAGTTCAGTCAGAATATTCTCAGAAATGTCAGTTCAGGAGGCGGGTGTGCCCAGTTATTCAGGATCTGTGATAAAAAAGGCGGGGTGCTCTGGATGGAAAGCAGCAGCATGGCAAAACGGAATGCATCAGGAACAGTAACCGGAATTATAGGGATTTTACGGGATGTGACCGAACGCAAACACGCCGAGGATGCGCTGAAACAATCCGAACGCCAGCTTGCTGATATCATCGACCACCTGCCGGATGCCACTCTTGCAATTGATCGTAACGGGAATATCATTGCCTGGAATAAGGCAATTGAAGAGATGACCGGTGTAAAAGCTGAGGAAATGCTGGGAAAAGGCAATTATGAATACGCCATCCCGTTCTACGGGTACAGACGACCGATACTGATCGATTTGATATTTGATTCAGACAAGGTGGCTGACAAAGAATATTATCATATTATCAAAAGGGAGGGGGGCCTGATCATTGCCGAAACTGATTTGAAAAGGCCAAAGGGTAAAATTGCCACCGTCTGGGCAAAGGCAACCCCTTTTTATGATGAGTTTGGAAATAAAATTGGGGCAATTGAATCCATCCGGGATGTTACCGATCGCAAGCGGGTCGAGGAGGCCCTCCGTGAGAGCGAGGCACGCCTGAATGCAATTGTATACGGCACTCCAACTCCGCAATTCGTGATTGACCGTGATCATAAGGTCGTGTACTGGAACAAGGCACTTGAAGTATACAGCGGTATCAGGGCCGATGAGATGATAGGGACAGATCAGCACTGGAAGGCGTTTTATGACCAGAAACGACCATGCATGGCTGACCTGATGGTAGATGGAGCGATCGAACACGTTTCTCAATGGTATGAAGGGAAATATACAAAATCAAAATTTATCGATGGGGCCTACGAGGCAATTGATTTTATCAAAATAATGGGCAAAGAAGGATCATGGATGTACTTTACTGCTGCTGCCGTAAGGGATATTAATGGCGATATTATCGGTGCGGTGGAAACGCTGGAAGATATCAATGACATCAAACAGGTGGAGGAGGAACTGCAAACAAAGCAGCGTGAGATGGCAGCGGTGCTCAAGGGGCTTCATGGGGTGGTGGTTGAGTACCTTGATCCGTCGTTGAAGATTATCTGGGCAAACGAGGAGATGGCAAAGGAATTCTGCACTTCTCCAGAAGAAGTCAGGGGGAAATACTGTTACAACGTGATACGAAACAGAAAAGAGCCCTGTCCGGATTGCACTCTCTCCAAGTGCATACCGTCTGGGAGTGTTCGGGAGGGGGCAGTCACTCTTCCTGACGGCAGAGTATTTCTTGAAAGGTGCAACCCTGTGATAAACAACCAGGGATCAGTTGCCGGTGTTGTTCATACGATGATCAACATTACGAGGCTCAAACTGGCAGAAAAAGAGCTGAAATTTAAAAATCTCATTCTTTTAACCCAGCAGGAAACATCACTCGATGGGATCCTGGTTCTGGATATGGAGGGGAAGGTGATTTCGTCCAACCAGCATTTAGTTGACATTTGTGGCATTTCTCCGGATGTAGTTGCATCACAATCCGGTGAGCGTATGCTAAAGTCTGTATCTGACATGTCAGTCGATCCGCTCGAATTCCTTTGCCGGGTTGAACATCTCAATGCCAATAAAGATGAAAGAAGCCATGAGGAAATTTCCTTAAACGACGGAAGACGAATCGATCGTTACTCCGCTCCGATGCTCGGAGCCGGCGATGAGTATCTGGGGCGGGTATGGTACTTCCGTGATGTAACCGAGCGCAGACAGGCAGAGGATGCATTGAAGCAGACAACCAGAAAACTGAGCCTGTTTAATTCCATCGCTTTTACTGATATCCAGAACGCGATCTTTTCCCTTTCCGGGTATTTTGAACTGGAAAAACAGATTGTAACGGATAAAAAACAGCAGCAGTATCTTGACAAAGAGATTGCAATTATCCGGACTGTCACAGAATCACTGAAGTTTGTGAATAATTACCAGAACCTTGGATTGAAACCCCCCGCGTGGCAGAATGTCGAGCAGTCATTCCTCTTTGGGATCTCGCACCTGGATCTTTCCAGATTATCCCGGAAACTCGATATTGAAGGACTGGAAATCTATGCTGACCCGCTGCTTGAGAACGTTTTTTTCACGCTCGCGGAAAATGTTGTCCTTCATGGGGAAACCGCAACAGAGATCTCGCTCTGGTACCATGAGACACCGAAAGGGCTCATGCTTGTCTTTGAAGATAATGGCATAGGGATCCCGGATGACTTAAAAGAGAAGATTTTTGATAGGAGATATGAAGAGAAGAGAGGCATGGGGCTGTTCCTCGCTCGTGAAATTCTGTCCATTACCGGTATCTTAATGAAAGAAACAGGTGAGTATGAAAAAGGCGCAAAGTTCGAGATGCTTGTCCCTAAGAGTAGTTACCGGTTCATTGCCTGAGGATAATTAAGGGAAGGGGATGCATTTCTCCTTTTTTTTCCTGCGCTGTGCCCCTCCCGTATGATCGGGCAACCGGATCCAGCACCGGATCGGGACTCCGTCCCCCGTCATGACCTGTATACCACCGTATGATTGCGGCCCCGGCATGAAAAATTTAGGTTATTGGTTTTGGTGGTTTCATCAGGGTGAACGCAATGACAATACCGACCACTGCAAGCGCGAGCACATACGGGAATACTCCGATATAGGATCCCGTTGACGTCTTAATAAAACCTGCAAGCTGCGGCCCGACAATCGCGCCGGCACCATACGCGAGGAAGACGACCCCGTAACACCTCGGGTAGTCGCAGGTGCCAAAATAACTACCGGTGGTTGTCGGTGCGATGGCCAGCCAACCCCCGAGACATCCCCAAAGTACGGCAAAGGCAAGGATGTAAACCGGTACAATCGGGATCTGCCATATCAGCAGCGATGCGAATGCGATCAGGATGAACGATATCATGGCAGCATTCCGGGGCGTCAGTTTGTCGGTGAGTGCACCAAAGACGGGACGTCCGCCGCCGTTAAAGACCGCAAAGAACCCGACAAGCATTGTTGCAAGCCCTGCCTCTATTCCCACATCGATACCTACCGGTTTTGCTATCGATATGGCCATGAGGCCGGCAAGACAGCCGATAAAGTAACAGGCCCAAAGCCCGTAGAATGACGGGGATTTGAGCATCTTCGACCGGTCGAATTCACAGGGTTTTTCCTCACCGGGTTTCAATGCCGGGGGTGTCCATCCTTTTGGAACCCAGCCCGTGGCCGGAAATTTCAATGGCAGCGCAAGCAGTATCGTGAGAACAATAAACACGACACCAAAGATCCTGAACGTGTTCATCACACCATAGGCGCCGATGAAATAACCTGCGATATTGGCTGTAAAGAACGCGGAGAATCCGAATCCGAGAACCGTGAGCCCGACTGCAAGGCCCCGCCGGTCCGGGAACCAGCGTGCTGAAACTGCAACCGGCACACCATAGGCTATGCCGACGCCGATACCCCCAATCACGCCATACATTACGTAGAGCATCGGAACAGATGACGAAAAGGAAGCCAGAAGCCAGCCAAGGCCCGTCAGCACACCCCCGACGATCGTCACATTCCGTGGCCCATACTGGTCGATGAACTTCCCGGTAAACGGCATGGCAATTGCAAAGAATGCAAGAAATACTGAGAATGGCATCAGAATATCATTTGCCGTTACTGCCTGGCCAAGCACACCGGTGTAATAATCAGTGAGTGGCTTGACAAAGACACTCCACGAATAAATCGAACCCAGACACAGGTTGATAATCAAACCTAATGCTACGAGCACCCATCTCCCCTTCTCCAGGGGCATCCCGAAAAGGGAAGTTACTTCTCCAACCGAATTATCCTGCATGAAACTGTCTCCTTGCTTGAAAAAAATTGGATGGTTATTCCTCCAGCGTTGAGATGTCGCCGGGATCCATACCGAGCTCCTTTGCCTTGAGCACCCGCCGCATGATCTTGCCGCTGCGGGTCT
>JAURZP010000343.1 GCA_030653335.1 Methanoregula sp.
AAACCGATACCATCTGGGGTTCTGCTGAAATGCACAGAATATTTAATTTCCCTCCAGATTCCGGAACATTTCCCCTCGATAGCATAGAAGCCTGCATTCCGGAAAGGGAGCGGGTTCATCAGGCGCTTGTCGATCTGATCAGTGCAGGAAAAGAGTACGATCTTGAGTATGCCATCAACCCGGCAGATGGTTCCGCTCAAAAAATAATACATTCCATTGCCCGGGTCGAAAAAGATGAACAGGGAAACATACTCAGGATCATGGGTGTTGTACAGGACATCACCGGGCGCAAACTGGATGAGGAGAAGCTGCTTAAAAATGCCAAAGAACTCCATGCGTCCTATGCAGAGATTGCTGCATCAGAAGAGGAACTCCGGGCCAATTTAGATGAACTCTCATCACAGGAACAGGCACTGCGGGAAAGCGAGGAGAAACTCGCAGCAGTTGTTGCCGGTTCACCGGTTCCAAAGTTTGTCCTTGACAGCGACCATAAGATCATTTACTGGAACAAGGCACTCGAGCAGACAACCGGTATCAGCGCTGCGCAGGTGATTGGAACCCGTGATCAATGGAGGGCATTTTACCCACATGAACGCCCGACCATGGCAGACCTGATCCTTGATGGAGCATTTTCCCGTATTTCGGAATTGTACGCAGGAAAATTCAGCGAATCACAAGTAATTGACGGAGCATTTGAGGCAACAGACTTCTTCCTGCACATGGGTGAGAGGGGAACATATCTCCGTTTCATGGCAGCTCCTATCAAAAATTTGCAGGGGGTTATAATTGGGGCAGTCGAGACGCTCATCGATGTCTCTGATATCAAGCGGGCTGAAGTGGAACTGGGAACAAAAAACGAAGAATTAGGAGCAGCCTTTGAAGAGATCACCGCAACAGAAGAAGAACTCCGGGCGAATTTAGACGAACTCACACAGCAGGAACATGCATTGCGGGAATTAAAAAAGGAACTCTCAGATATTATTGAGTTCCTTCCGGATGCTACGTTTGCCATCAATACAAAGGGTGTGGTGATCGCATGGAACCATGCCATGGAAGTCATGACGGGAGTAAAGCAGGCAGATATACTCAATAAAGGGAATTATGAATACTCATTACCGTTTTATAAGGAACGCAGACCGCTCCTCATTGACCTTGTTTTTGGTTATGATGAACAGGTAGTGGAAAAATACCCGGGCATCCGGTGTGAGGGGGACAAGCTTATTGCCGAAGTGTACATTCCCCATCTTCGTAACGGCAGGGGCGCACACCTCTGGTTTACTTCATCTCCTCTCTATGATTCGGGAGGAAAGATCTCCGGTGCCATCGAATCCATCAGGGAGATCACAGAACACAAAGAGCGGGAATCTGCGCTGAACTTAATAAACGAAGAACTCAGTGCAGCTTTTGAAGAGATCACCGCAACAGAAGAAGAACTGCGCCAGCAGGTAGACGTGATTGCTAAAGCGCAGGAGGCGCTCTGCGAAAGTGAGACACGCTACCGTGAATTTTTCACGATATCCCGGGACAGTGTTTTTATCACTTCTCCAAGTGGGCAATGGATAGATTTCAATGATGCGTTAGTGGAGATGTTCGGGTATAAAAGCCGGGAGGAAATGTTAACAGTCCCTGTATCTTCAATCTATGCAAATGCAGATGAGCGCTCTGCATTTCTTCACCACATTGAACAAAACGGCTATGTCAAAGAATACCCGGTGCGATTAAAACAAAGAGATGGGACGGTCATTAACACACTCATCACAACTGTGACAGTACGATACCCGGATGGAACCCTCAAAGCATTTATCGGGACTATACGGGATATTACCAGACAAAAACTGGCAGAAGATAAGTTGCGGGAGACTGAACAGCGGTACCGGAATATTGTTGAAGACCAGACCGAGTTCATCTGCCGATTCCTGCCCGACGGGACTCATATTTTTGTCAATGATGCTTATTGCCGGTACTTCGGAGTGAACCGGGAAGATATCATCGGCCATAAGTTCAGTCCGGTCCTCTTTGCGGATGACGAAAAAGCGGTTGCCGCTTTCTTTTCTGCCCTGACTCCGGAAAAACCTGTCGGAACCATTGACCAGCGGATCATCATGCCGGATGGAACGGTCCGGTGGCAGCGCTGGAGTGACCGGGCAATTTTTGATGACAAAGGAAATATAAAGGAGTACCAGACCGTGGGCAGGGATATCACCGAATATAAAGAGGTGGAAACCCGGCTGCAAACAACATCCATGGAATACCAGAACCTGCTAAAAAATATGAACGATGTCTATTACCGGAGCGATACCGAGGGCAGACTTATTCTTGCAAGTCGCTCATGGGCAACCCTGCTTGATTATCCTGATTTGTCAGAATGTATAGGTAAAAATATTGCCGGAACATTCTATGCAAACCCTGACGATCGTGCCCCGTTCCTTGAAGCAGTGTTTAAAAACGGTTCCGTGACCGATTATGAGATCACGTTAAAAAAGAAAAACGGAACTCCGGTTACTGTTGCAACAAGCAGTTACCAGTATTTCGATGCGGCAGGTCATGTGCTTGGGGTTGAAGGAACATTCAGGGATATCACCGAGCGAAAACGATTCACAGAAGATCTTAAAGAGACCGAGCGGAGACTTACTGATATCATCAGTTTCCTTCCGGATGCGACACTGGTTATCGATCGTGAGGGAAAAGTTATTGCCTGGAACCATGCGATCGAAGAATTAACCGGAGTGCCTGCAAAAGATATGATCGGAAAGGGAAATTTCGAATATGCATTACCATTCTATGGTGTGAGACGCCCGATCCTCATCGATCTTATTGAAACACCTGATGCGGATCTTGAAACGAATTATTCCTCTGTCCGGCGAACTGGCAAAACACTGACTGCCGAAACAGGTATGGCGCACGTTGGCGGAAAGAACCGCATTCTCTGGGGAAAAGCAAGCCCCCTGTACAATTCCCATAACAAGGTGACCGGCGCAATCGAGTCCATCCGGGATTTTACTGAACAAAGAATACTTGAAGATTCCTTAAAAACGGTGAACAAAAAGCTCAACCTGATGAGTTCGATCACACGGCACGATATCTTAAACAATATCACCATCTGCCTTGGGTACCTTGAACTTGCAAAATACAAATCTCCCAATCCCGATATGCAAAAACTCATTACGATCCTTGAACAAAATATCGGGGCTATCCAGTCCCAGATCGATTTTACACGGGTGTACCAGAACCTTGGGGTGGCGGCACCAATCTGGCAGGATCTCGGGGGATTATTACGCAGGTGCTCATCTGCAGGAAAGATTCCAATCAAATCGGAGATATCAAATCTTCAGGTGTATGCTGATCCCCTGATCAGTAAGGTGTTCAATAATATTTATGACAATGCGGTGCGGCACGGGGGCCGGGTAACTGAAATCCATGTGAGGGCACAAGAACGTGGAACGGATATGGTCATTGTCTGGGAGGATGATGGCGTTGGCGTTTTACCGGATGAAAAAGAGAAGATCTTCGATCGCGGTTTTGGGAAGAATACCGGTCTTGGTCTCTTTCTGGTGAGGGAGATTCTCGGTATAACGGGAATGTCCATACGCGAGACCGGCGAACCGGGGAAGGGAGCCCGGTTTGAGATGACGGTGCCAAAAGAGATGTGGCGGATTGCGGGGGATGTAAAGTAATGGCATCTGTAATCCGGTTGCTCTATGTGGATGACGAACCCAGTCTTCTGGAGATCGGGAAGTTATTTTTAGAAGAGTCCGGGAATTTTTCAGTGACAACCGTTGTGTCGGCTGCTGCTGCACTCTCACTTCTCAAGAGCGAACCCTTTGATGTCATTGTTTCCGATTACCAGATGCCCGGCATGGACGGCATCCGTTTCTTAATTGAGGTGCGAAAAGTGTTCGGGCATATCCCGTTCATCCTCTTCACCGGTCGTGGCAGGGAAGAGATTGTCATTCAGGCAATCAACAGCGGGGTGGATTTCTATCTCCAGAAAGGAGGAGATCCGGGTTCACAGTTTACTGAGCTCTCGCACAAGGTGCGGGCGGCAGTTTCGCAGCGCTCAAGCGAGCTGGCGTTTAAGGAGAGCGAGGAACGTTTCAGGGCGATTTCAGAATATTCCCACACCGCAATCTGCATCATCGATGAACAGGCAAAGATTGTCTGGGCGAATGGCAGGATGCAGGAACTCGGTGGGTATTCCCCCGAGCAGCTCTACAGGATGGAATCATTTGTCGGTTTTCTTGCACCGGAATCATTTGAATTTGTTGTGTCTAACTTTTCCAAAGTTCTTGCAGGTGAACCCTACGAACATCATTATAGTTTTTATTTCATCCGGGCTGACGGGAAAAAGCGCCTGTGCGAAAAGCACATGATGGATGTGGTGGATTCCCATGGCAGGCGCAACCTCATCATCAGCATGTCAGATGTCACCGATCGCAAAAAGGCTGAAGATGCACTGCAACGCCAGTCGGTAACGCTCTCAATTCTCAATAACATCATCTCTACGGCAAACAAGGCAGAAAACCTTCAGCAACTCCTCACCAGTATCCTTTCAGAATCGCTGCACCTGCTGGACTTCGACTCCGGGGGTATTTACCTTGTGGATGGTTCAAAACGAACCGCAAATGTTGTCCACTCAAAAAATCTTCCCCCGGACTTTCTTGCTGAAATTCAGACGGTATCCATTGATAAGAATCCCTATGATACGCTGTTTATAAAAAACGAACCGATCATTACAGAGAACTATGAACAGATCAGTCCGGAGCGATCGAAGAAGTATGGGTTTTTATCGATGATCTGTATTCCCTTACTCTCAAAAGGGGTGGCCATCGGGGCACTGAATGTCACCAGCAGGAGGCGGCAGGTAATCTCTGAAGAGGAGAAACAGACGCTGTTTTCTATTGGCAGGGAACTGGGCAGTACGATAGAGAGGATGGCTGCTGAAGAAGAATTAAAGAAATCTGCAAAAAATTTAGAGACCCTGTTCAACTCCATCGAAGAGATGGTCTTTGTGCTGGACATGCAAGAACAGATCCTTGCGGTAAATGATGCTGTTTTGCAACATCTCTTGTACACCTCAGAGGAACTTAAAGGCACGAATGTCTTGCTGTTGCATGTCCCAGAGCAGCGGGATGAAGCACTCCGGAATGTTCAGGAAATGATTGCCGGAAATATTGACTCCTGTCATGTGCCCGTCCTTGCAAAGGATGGCACACTTATCGAAGTCGAGACAAAGGTGACCCGCGGGTGGTGGAACGGCTCTGAGGTGCATATCGGGGTGATGAGGGATATCACCGAACGCAAAGTGGCAGAAGTGGAGTTAAAAAAGAGCGAACAGAAATTCCGGTCTCTTGTTGAGTATTCTCTTGAAGGAATACTGATCCTTGACTTTTCAGGAAATATCCTGTTTGCCAATAGTGCTGCAGCCCGCATTATCGAAGTGGATGATGGGGCCGTACTCTCTGGCAGGAACTTGATGGAATTCATTGCGCCTGAGTCCCGTGAGGATGTCATTAAAGACTTTATCCAGGTGGCTCATGGTCACGATGCCTATATTGCACATTACCACGCGATTACGGCAAAAGGAAAAAAAATCTCATTAGAAAGTATTGGCAAAGTCATTACTTATGAAGGAAAACCCGCAGACCTTCTCTCAGTACGGGACATTACTGAACAAAAGAAAGTTAAAGATGCGCTTTTAGAGAGCAGCAGAAAATATACTGAATTATTCGAACTCGGCAGCGAAGCAGTCTTTCTCATTGATAATGAAACCGGTGCCATCCTGGAAGCAAATGCAGCAGCAAGTGAAATGTACGGTTATTCGCGGGATGTAATTCTCACACTGAAAAATACCGATCTGTCTGCAGAGACTGAAGAGACACAGAAGTTCACAACCCAGACACCGGAAGGAACAATACGGTTGCTCGTGCGCCATCATCGCCGTGGCGATGGCACAGTTTTTCCGGTTGAGATTATCAGGCGGTTTTTTACATGGAATGGGCGACCTGTTTATATCGCTGCTATTCGTGACATCACCGAGCGCAA
>JAURZP010000367.1 GCA_030653335.1 Methanoregula sp.
AAGGAACTCATTCAGGAATCAGTAGAACCTGGTTCCACAGCCCCAAATGAAGAAAAATCCCATTCCCATAACCTGCGGCTTATAATGTCTGAAGAACCGGGTGAAGCGGCATACCGGGTGTACCAGGAATTCTCACAACGGGTTGCTTTAGATTTACATCTCAAACGTCACAGGACCCTCACACCCCGTGAGATCGCGCGCGCATGTACTTTAAAACCATACTGTGGAGTTTTCTTAACATTTGTCAGAGTCTATGAAAAGATCAGGTATGGCGGGGATGTATCCCCCGCAATAAAGGATGAATTTGAGACTAATGTGCAAATAACTGCAAACTCGCTGGCAGGTGAGGAACATTAGGCCAGCCTTCTGGATTGCAGGATTGGTTCTCATCGCAGCTGCACTGGTACTTGTTGGACATCTGTCTACAAATTATCTGGAGTTTTCTCAATACAATACCGGCTGGAACGGCACCTCTCGTTTCTTCTCTGATCTTGACCGGCACAGACTTGTAGAAATTTCTGAACCTTTTCAGCTCATGTCCAATAGTACAAATACTACGCTTCTTATCATTGCCCCATGGCGCCAACCCACAGACCAGGAACTTTCAGGGTACCGTGCATTCATCGAACGGGGAAATACCATTATCCTTGCAGATGATTTTGGGACAGGTAATCAAATCTTAAGGGGGCTTAAAAGCCGGATTTCGATCCTGCCCGGCAACGTGTCCAGTCTTGACCGGAAGTATGCTGATCCGTACTCTGTGGTTGTCTATCCATCGGGTAATGAAACTCTAATCGAAAATATCCCCTCACTTCTGCTGAACCGTCCAGCCCCTCTCCGTGGGGGTACCCCCATCATGCAGACATCTGTTATGAGCTGGGTTGATCTCAATGGGGACCGGAAGATCAACAACTTTGAAGTGCTCGGGGCAATCAATGTGATTGCTTCTGATAATATAGGGAATGGCAGGATCATTGTTGTTTCAGACCCAAGTATATTTATCAATTCAATGTATGATTTTGAGCCCCCGTATAACCGTATTTTCATGCAAAATCTCGTAAATGGCAATGAACCGGTACTGATTGACCAGATGAACTCCCGGACGCGGGATGCAGAAGGGGCAAATGAAATACTTCATCTAATAAAAACTAAATTAATGGTAGAGCTCCTGTTCGTATGCGTGCTGATGCTCTTTGTTGCATGGATATGGAAAAGAAAGATCATTTAGGTGTCTGAATGGATCGTAAAGTACTGGAAACTGAAGTCAATGAAATATCTTCGTTATCTGCCGCGATCAACGAAAAGCTGGGAAAATATGTTGTCGGGAACCAGCATCTGATTGAACTGATTCTTGTCGCCCTTCTCAGTGAGGGGCATATCCTTATTGAGGGGGTGCCGGGTACTGCCAAAACAACAATTGCCAAATCCATTGCCCTGATTACCGGCTGCGGTTTTAACCGTATTCAGGGTGCAATCGATCTTCAGCCGGCTGATATGATTGGTGTGCGCATCTATGATCCAGACCGGAAAGAATTTTCATTGCGCAAGGGTCCGATCTTTACTAATATACTCCTTGCTGATGAGATCAACCGAGTCAATCCAAAATCCCAGAGTGCTTTTATCGAAGCAATGAGCGAGCGCCAGGTTACAATAGATGGGATTACAATGGATTTACCCGTTCCTTTCTTTGTTATCGCCACCCAGAACCCGTATGAATTCGAGGGCACATTTCCCTTAATCGAAGCCCAGCGGGACCGCTTTATGCTGGGTATCGGTTCATCATACCTTGATGCTGAAGGAGAACTCAGTATTATCCACAGGGTAAATTCCGGACAACTCCAGTGGGATCTGTTCTCACAGAACTTAAACCCCCTCTTATCCCCTAAGAAGATCCTGCACAATATCGAAATTGTCCGCCATGTGACTATTGAAGAACCGGTACTCCAGTACATTCGCGATCTGGTGATTGCTACCCGGACACATCCCGACATCAATCTTGGTGGATCATCCCGCGCCTCCATTGCACTGGTTCGCGGGGGCAAAGCGATAGCAGCTATAAGGAATCGATCCTATGTGATTCCTGATGACATCAAGCAGATTGCACCATCGGTGCTCTGCCACCGTATACTTCTTTCCCGTGAAGCGGAGGTTGAAGGGCTGACACCCCGGCAGGTGCTTGAAGAGATCCTCAGTAAAGTTGAGGTGCTCTGAGTTGTGCTGATGAAAAGATGCGCGCAGGGATTATGTCTGGTTGTTATCTTAATAATTTCCAGTGCGTTCATCCTTGATAAAATGGCGATGCTGCTTGCCGGTGGAACTCTTCTTGCCGGTCTTTTAGGGCAGTATCTTCTATTCGATCATCGTTTTAAGCAGATTGTTACCTCACTTGAGGTGCATCGATCCCTCGAACGCACTCAGGTCAGAAAAGGTACAACTCTGCGTATTGCAACGACAGTTTCAGTTACTGTGCCACCTCACGTGATTGCGAAGATTTCAGAAATTCTTCCTGTTCATGCAGCTCTGCAGGATGGTGAAATAACCGTTGTCGCTGAACCGGCCCTTTCGGTTCAGAGTTATCAGATCAACTACCGTATCACCCCTTTGGTTCATGGGAAAATGCATTTTTCTGGTATTGCACTCGAAGTGCAGAATGCTTTTTTTTCAGACCAGATTGATCTCTCAATCGATCCATTTAGCGGACCTGATCTGATTGTCCAGCCGGTTGGTTTGTTTGACCCTGCATCAAAGAGATCGACATTAGAGACCATGGAGATTGAGAAGATGACTGCCATAAACGGGTACGGCATACGGGCACTGCGGGAATATTATACCGGCGATGATATGCGGCATATCGATTGGAAAGTCTCTGCCAAGTTCAATAAACTCTTTGTACGGGAATATACCGGACTTGTGAATCGTCCCCCGTTAATCATTGCTGATCTACCGTGGCGTGATACCCCACATTCGAAAGAAGATCTCAGCCGTATGGTAACTGCTGTTGCGGGTATGGCAGAACACACCCTCCGTTCATACCCGTTCGGTACCGTCCTCCTGATATCCGGGCCAAATATACTTCATATTATCAGGGAAGAAAAAGATCTCCAGCAGTGCATGTCAGCACTTCGGGAATGGATGCATCCGGTTGAACGGACTGTGCATCTCTACCACCTGCGGGATCGAGCAGATCTTCGCGCAAAGATCCGTCATCTGGACAATCAGGATCCCCAGGCGGGGGATGGGGGGATATCTGCATTTTCCCTATCCATGAAGAAACATTATCTCAGTGTATTGCAACACATGAAGGCACCTGCGTTCTCCGGGCAGATCGCAAGGACAATATCTTCTCTTGAGATTGATGAATGCTATATCTTTTCTACAGGATGTGGGGATCTCAGTCACATCCGGCAGATTGTCCGCATGGCAAAAACAATGAAAATCCGAATCCATCTGCGGATGCCAGACTTGCGTATGTATACTATTGATCCTGCAGGCTCCGGTCATATTAGTGCTGATACAGTGGAGGCATTTTTATGAAAAAAACGGTTCTTTCAGGATTTGGATTTCCTGCAGGACTGGTTGCCGGTGTCATCGGGATTACTGTTCTAGTTCCGATTCCCTTTGGGTACATTAACCTGATTCTTCTTGCGCTGTTTGGAAGTATCCTGTATGTGACCCGCACATGGCATGACCGGGCGTTCTATCTGGTCTGTGCCGGAGAACCACTGGTTATTGGATGCGGTGCGGTGAACCTCTGGGCGGGACTCTTTATTGTGTGGATGCTTGCAGGGATAGTATGCCCGGCAATGGGAATACCTGTATCCGCGAGTGAAAAAAATTTCTTCCTGCTATTTTGTTGTGCAACATTTTTCATCGCCATGATTATCCAGGCATCCAATCATGTTCTGATCCCACTCATTATTCTCTGCGCAGGTACTGCACTCATCCTTACCTTAAAAGCGGTTCGTGATTACCAGTTAAAGAAACAGTATTCCGGAGAATCCATATGAAAATTGCCCACCTGAATCCTTATTTCCGTGCCGCACTTGTCCTGATGGTGACAGCAGTTCTTCTTATTGTTGTTGCAATTGTTACCGACAGGCGGGATCTTACCAGTGCATCTCTTGTTATCTCTTCTCTTGTGTGCCTGCTGACCGGTATTTTTTTACTGACTCTTTCTGGCAGTGATCCATTAGATCTCCGTTACGTGAGTCTTTTGTCGGTTCAGGATCACATTAACCTCTGCAGGATTTGTGCAGAACTGGGCTTTTCTGGAAATGCATGTTTTATTCCGGCCGGCAGGAACGGGATCACACAAACCATGCAGTACCTGCCGGTTTCTGTATATGATGGGGGACCCATTCCACAGAACACTCTTGTGACCGGGCCGGATAATGCCGGGCTGCTGATGGTTCCATCCGGGGATTCCCTTCTTAAGGAACTGCGACAGCATGAAAACCTTGTTACCCCTTCGGATATCACATCTCTTAAAGATTTAATAAAAGAAGTTGCAATTGAAGTGCTCGAAGTTGCAGAAAAGATTACTGTTACTGATACAGAAGATACGATAACCCTGCAGATAGAGGGCTACCGGCTTATTGCTGGATGTCATGCACTATTGCAGGAATCTCCACGGTGCTGCGCTCTTAATCCCTGTCCGGTCTGCAGTATCTTTGCATGTCTTATTGCCGAGGGGACCGGACGGATTATAGAAATGGAACACTGCAGCGCGATTCCGAAAAAAGACTCGGTAACTGCAGTGTTTACATTCCTTGCTTTACCTGACCGTAACCCATAGATGAAGATCGCGGTAACTGTTGTTGATTCGATCCATACCTTTTACTGTATCAAGCGGTACGGTCTCGTTGAACAGAAGAAATTCAACCCGGTTATACCCGGTCGATCCCGGCACAAATGAGTAGGGTGTGATAACCGTCCGATTATGCTGGATGGGGACGATGAAACGGTCAAGGCGGGTCATCCTGTCAAGGGACGAAGTGTTTGTTGTATCATTAAACGTTACATTCATCATGTAAGTCTCTACCGTATAATTGATGGTACGGTACTCGTGGTTTCCAATGCCAATGAAAATGGATGCATTTTCACCAACAATAAGACGGGTTGGATAATCAGCCGCCATCTTTTTTTCACCAAGAATAAAAAATTCTGTGAATTTTTCACCCTCCTTTGGGACAACGATCACGTATACTGTTGTGACAATGGCTGCAATGATTGCGATGAGCAGTACGGCTGATAGTATGCGATCGAGCCGTGTGGAGTCCGGAGGATGAAATTCCTTAAAAATACTCTGACGAATTGAATGAAAAGGAACAAAAAAACGCTCCTCTTTGGGAAGCCGTGTCCGCCGGTACTGTGCGATAAGGCACATGCAGAGTGTGAAGATTGCAAGGCAGGTGACAATCGGATCAAGCCGGATGCCCCATGGGGTGTAATTCAGTGCAAGACCAATGAGCGGTACAATGGCGATGGAAAGTCCGAAGGAGAGTGCGACACGTTCGATCCCGTCAATATCTTTTGCCCCTGGAAATAATGCGGCTATCAGTGCATATCCCGGGATAAAGAGGATGAGTGGCAAGCCAAAGAGAATTCGCAGGAATGTTTCGTTGATGACGGGGATGTAGATGGAACAGATGGCCACTATAAGCCAGATGATGCATACCGCGAGATCAGAGGGTATTTTTGAAGGGGTGAATGCTTCAATTATTGTGTCATACGGGTGCTGTATCCGCGTCATGTTTCATGAAGTATTATCCATCGTATTATTTAAGGTGCATGAGTTATCGCTTGCTTTTTAGGATCGTGCAGGCAAATCCCCCCCAATTCATTGGTGGGATACAGCCGTAATTCGTGTCAATCGCAAACCTGATTTCATATGGTGAACATATAATTATACAATGACCAAACAGAATCATTGGATTTCATCATACGGGTGTGTATACAATGTTAATTACCACTTTGTATGGTCAACGAAATACCGCAGAAAGGTTCTGGTTGGGGATATTGCAGAACGTTTGAAGGATCTGCACAAGTCCATTGCATCTGACAAGGGATTTGATATTGCTGT
>JAURZP010000378.1 GCA_030653335.1 Methanoregula sp.
TGCTTCTGCATCTTTGCCTCCCATGCACATGACCGATACCGGGATCATCCCGAGATAATCGTGCAGCCACACGGTCAGCGGGAGAGCAAACGATGCGTCTCCGTGGACGGCAAAGGTCGCTCCTTTCGGGTACCCTGCTTCATGGTGGAATCGGGCGATCTGGTGGTATGCGTACGTCCGCTCCTTTTTGATCTCAGCAAGCGCCGGGGCCGGATCGCGACCGGTTTCTGTTGCAATAATCCGGATCCATTTCTCCGTTGCAAAAAACCCGACCGGTGCGCCATCCGGTGAGATAATGGCGGGGATGCCAAACTCCCGCTCGTAGAACTCCGCGGTCTTCCCGGCATATTCCGGAAAGACCACGATGTTAACGGATGCCGTCGTGGACTCGCGGAGCTCTGCAACACTGGATCCGGCTCCTGGCACGGCAACAACAGAGAGCCCCATCAGATTAAGAAGGCGCGTAAGTTCAGCAATATTTCCCTGCCAGTGTTTCTGGATTATCGAGAACCCCAGAAGGTTGACACGGTTTTTCATGCGGGGAAGGCAGTTGAGCCGTAACCACTTCAGTACCGCAGTAATTGTCTCATCAAAGCCTTCGGGAAGCGGGCGGGAGTATGCCGCACTTTCAAACGCCATGCAGAGGGGGTCAAGGTGTGCCTCTGCAAGGAAACGGTTGAGGTCGTCGCCAATGAGGGATGCACCCGGTGAGTTGACCACGGCAAGAAATGCATCCCCTTTTGCTGCCACGAGCGGGAGGATCTCCCGCAGTTTTTCTGTTGACCCGAGGATATAGTCGTCGCTGTCAAGGTACGTGCAGGGGATACGGGGCTGACCGAAGTAGAAGAGTTCCTCAAACGTGCGCCGGTCCAGGGAATTTTCCCGGGGATAGTGACGGTCCGAAAAGTACGCTGGGTACCCACGGCATCCGTTAGGGCCGTTGAGCACGGCACGGGCATCAGCAATGCCCTCAATGGCAAGCAGGGTGCCGATGAACCCGTCAGGATCCGGGATCATGGTAGTATCGCCCCTTCCGCTCTCCAGCCTTCCGTACAGGGGTACTGCAGGAGCATCCGCCACCGTTCTGCCTGATCTGTTCCGGCATTAAATCCGATGCCGGGACAGTACGTGATAGGGGCACTGTTTACCTGATCTGTTGACATCAGGGCCGGATAGGTGAAGAGGAGCAGGTCAGGCTTAAGTTGCCGGATATCCTCTGACCTCATCCCGACCGTGTAGTCTTTCACCACCGGGAACTTGCCCGCGTACCGGGATACAAACGCATCGGCAAAGGGCGAATAGGTGAGCCCGGCTTTTTGGATAACCATCCCGAGGTCGTCGGCAATGTCGCAGATCCAGTCAAAGGACCTTGGGTAGGTAGAGATAAGCAGGGTCTTTCCTTCCAGTGCAGGCATGAGGTCAGCAATCCGCTGCCGGTACCGCACCTCCTCATCAGCTATGATCTTCCGGGCCTTCCCCTCTTCGTCAAACACTTTTGCAATAGCCATAAGCCAGTCCCGGGTCTCGGTAAAACCCGTTGGCAGGGGCAGGTCAAGGAATGGGACATCCGAGACCGGCGCGATCATTGCCTTAATAGCCACCATCGTCTCATCCATCTCGGCCGGCAGGTTCAGGGATGCCTCGTTGAACCGCACGATTGAAGCGGTATCGGTACTGCCAAGGAACCGGCAGTTGACCGCAATACCAAGGCGCCCAAGGAGATCCCGGAGGATTGCAAACTCTTTTTCAGCATGGGCAGAACCCCATTTCTCTGATATAATATTCACCGATTTTTTTCCGGTGCGGGGTGTGGCCGGGGCAATTAGGCCGGCTGCTGCCTTGTACACATCCATGCGTCCCTGCAGCCCGTCTCCGACAAGGTTCCCGTCAACCCTGACCGGAACGATACGGACACCCTTATGATCCCTTATAACCATTTCACTCACTTTGCCGATATCGTCCCCGATGATGCCCGGGGGACACGCGGTAACAATAAATATTGTCCTGTATCCACTGCTGATAACCGATTCCAGAGTTTCAGCGAGTTTCTTCTCGCCTCCGAAAATGAAATCCGCATCGGCCATATCCGTAGTCATGAGGCGGTCTGCCATTCCAGCCCCGGCAGAGTAGCCGGACCGCACCAGGGAGTGGTACCCGGTAACGATTAATTTTTCGGCTATCATCAGCGCACAACTCCTCGGACAGTGCATCACCGTTGCAGCATCGGTGACAAGCGCTGTGACGGAAACTGCCCCGCCAAAGGCACACCCGAAGAGCGGGCGTTTGTTCTTCACGGACGGGGAGAGGGATTTGCACATGATGCCTTTCTTCTTTGCCGTAAAGACAAACCTGTTTGCCGGAACGGGGTCTTTTCGGGACAGGACGATCCGTTCGAGGTCGTCGTCACTCAGGGGCAATGCGGGATAGAGGATCCCGGGCTCTTTAGCCATTATCCGGCTTGCGTGCCCGGCAAGGGTACGGAAGAATGCGGCTTCCTCTGTATCAGGATATCGTTCGATGAGCGTGCAGCCCTCCTTCTCGGCCAGACCGAACAAGGGGCTTCGCGGGACTGTGATGATGACCGGCAGGCCGACTGCTTGTGCAAACCGGCTCACGCGCTCCTCTTCTTCAGGAACATTGCGGGCATTGCAGACGATCCCGGCAACCCTGCCATGTATTCCGGTAAAATTTTTTATCCCGCGTAAGATGTTGTTGGCAGCAAAGAGCGAGAGGTACTCTCCTGAAGTGATGATGTATACTGCATTGGCATACTCGCTCCGGATCGGTACGGCGAATCCCCCGCAGACCACGTCGCCAAGGACATCATAGAGGGTGACATCGAACATGGATGGCGAGATCCCGATATCATCAAGAAACTCAAAAGTGGTGATGATCCCGCGCCCGGCACAGCCTACTCCCGGCTCCGGTCCGCCGGCTTCCACACAGGCAACGTTCCCGAATCCCCGGTACACGATATCCTCTGCCCGCCGTTCTGCCGGCAGCGTGGAGCGGATATATTGGAGTGCGGTGAGCGGGATCTTTCCCCCGAGCAGGAGGCGCGTGGAATCGTGTTTGGGATCGCAGCCGATCTGGAGGATAGAATGCCCGTTCTCGGAAAGTGCTGCCGAGAGGTTTGCCGATATCGTTGATTTTCCGATCCCCCCTTTACCGTAAATCGCGATCTTAATGATTATCACCCCCGTTATGGTGCACAGATATGCATTCAACAAGCTCACGGATACTCCCGCAATTGTGCTCACCGGCAGGATGGGAGTAATACCACCGGGGGCCGTTCTCATCCATTCGTACGGAGACGGAGATATCCGGAGCAGCATTACCCGCGGGCACAAACCCAATCCGTTCCAGCGCATACAGGGTCCATATCCGCTCTACCGATTCGGAAGCGGAAAGCAGAAACGTGCCCCGTCTCTCGACCGGAATGGAAAACTCCCCGCGTATAGCATCGAAATGCACTCCTTCGATCTCGAATGCGGACCCGAAGATCCCTGAAAGGACGAGGTCTTCAGGAGTCCCGGTTATCAGGTTCCCTCTACGGTCGATGATCCAGAGCTGATCGGCACAGCGGATCGCGAGGTTCAGGTCATGGATTGAGAGGAGGATGGACTTCTTTGTCTTCTGTGCCACATTGCGGAGGATCCGCATTGTCTCGATCTTGTGGGGGAGGTCGAGGAACGCAGTCGGTTCATCCAGTACCATCAGCTCGGGCTCCTGCGCAAGCGCCCGGGCGATCATCACTTTCTGCCGTTCACCGTCACTCATCTCATGGATAAAGCGGCCGGTAAGTTCCCCGGCCCCCACGGATGCAAGCGCTGAGAGAACGATCTCCCTGTCGGATTCTGTCAGTTTACCTGCCCAGTTCGTGTACGGGAACCGCCCGAGCGCCACGATATCGAAGGCAGTCATGTACCCGGCCTGAACCTGCGATGTCAGGACAACGCTTAAGGTCTTTGCCTTCTCTTCGGGACTAAAGTCCCCGATCTTCCGGTCGCACAGCAGCACATCCCCGCTGAGCGGGAGCTGGATGCCGGTCAGCGTCCGGATGAGCGTTGATTTGCCACTGCCATTGGGCCCGATGAGGCAGACCAGTTCTCCCCGGTCAAGGTGAAGATTAAGATCCTTTGCAACCTCTTTCACAATGGCTTTCTGGTTCCGGTACCCGATTGAGAGACCGGTACAGGTCAGGATGGACGCATCGCTCATGTCGTCACCCCTCGCCCGAATTTTGTCCCGCGTACGATAACCCAGATGACCACCGGAGCGCCGAAGAGCGCCGTTATGGCATTAATTGGCAGCACGATATCGGTCCCGGGGACGTGGGAGACGATATCGGTGATGAGGGCGATGATCCCACCAACAAGGATGCAGCCCGGCACAAGGACACGGTGATCTGCGGTAATGAAGAACGAACGGCAGAAGTGAGGGATGGCGATCCCGAGGAAACCGATCGGGCCGCAGAATGCCGTCACAACACCAGCCAGTAGTGCTGTTGTCGTGATGATGATGATACGGATACGGTTATAGTTCATCCCCATGCTCTCGGCATACTGTTCACCGAGCAGGAGGGCATTGAGCGGTTTGACCAGGCAAAAGGAGAGGATGAAGCCGGCAAGGAGCGGGACGGCCATGATGGGGAGCTGGCTCCAGGTTACTCCTGAGAAACTGCCGAACGTCCAGAGTGAGTACGTGTGCATGCTGGACTCGGTGGTAAACTGGAGGAGGATGGTGACGAGTGCACCGCTGATGTACGAGACCATAATGCCGAGAATAAGGATAGTGATGTTGCTCTGGATCTTTGATGAAATGAGCAGGATGAGCAGCAGCACGGCAAATGCACCGAGGATCGCTGCCACCGAGATGCTCATGTCTCCGAGAAGCCCTATCCTGGCAAAGATTGCTCCTGCGCCACAGATACCGGCCGACATCATGATGATGGCCACGCCAAGACTTGCACCAGAACTTATACCGAGGATGTACGGATCAGCAAGGGGGTTCCGGAAGTAGGTCTGCATAAGAAGACCGGAGAGCGCAAGTGCCCCCCCGACCAGTACGGCAGTGATCGCTTTTGGCACGCGCCAGTCCCAGAAGATGTTCATCCAGCTCTCCTTCACGGTCCCACCGGTCAGGATTGTGAGGATCGCATCAAAGGGAATGTTCACTGAGCCGAGCATGAGATCGAGCATGAATACGATGATAATGAGTCCGGCAATCAGTGGTAATGCCAGGAGAAATCGTTTCATGCTGTCACCGTTTTCTGTACCATCAAGTTTCATAAGGAATCACCTGTTGTTCCAGCACCGACATGCCGGTAATAATAGAGTTCATGGCCCGGGATTAGGTCGGGATGCAGGATCTTCACCAGATCGGCAAGGATAATATCCGGATGGACCACGCCGGACTGCCAGTAATCGAGAGCACCCAATTCGTTTGACCGGGCATCAAAATGGTAGATTCTGCCTTTTTTTACGGCATCGAATTTTACATACCGCGGATCTCCGGCAAGAAGATCCTCAACGCCGCCAGTCATCCCGATATTGATAAAGAATTCTGCGTTATGTGCCCGGTCGTACACGATTTCGAAATCAATCGGGTTATCCCCGCTGCTGG
>JAURZP010000383.1 GCA_030653335.1 Methanoregula sp.
GTGCACGACCAGATCACCCCCGGTCAGGTTGCGGCCGCCCGGCAGGCTCACCCGGGTGCAGAGTTGCTCGTCCACCCGGAGTGCCGCCCGGAAATAATCGATCTCGGGGATCATGTGGCAAGCACCTCAGGTATCATTCATCATGTCTGCACATCTCATAAAAAGGAGTTTATCATCGGTACCGAAGTTGGGATCCTGCACCGGTTGGCAAAAGAATGTCCGGAAAAACGCTGCTTCCCGCTCTCGCAGTCAGCGGTCTGCCTGAACATGAAAAAGACCGATCTTGCAAAAGTGCGGGACGCGTTACAAACGCTCCGTCCCCGTATCACGGTACCGGACAAGATCGCAGATCGTGCCCGCGGGGCGATCGAGCGGATGCTGGCCCTCTGATTTTTTTATTTTTATCATCATCGGGTCCTGTCATTATTTCTTTTTGTTACACCGGTTCAAGCGCGACACCTGATCAGATATTACGACATTTTCAACAGATCTGCCCGCAATAAATCCTACTGTTTTTTGTTGTTGTGCTTACAACATACAGGTATCTTTAAGGATATTTTCAACGCTTCGTAGCAGGATCCTGCATGTATAACCCGTTTAACGCGCTCGCTTCACTCATTGTCACCCGCCCGAAACAGCTGGCAGTGCTCTTTTGCCTTTTGCTCATCGTAGCCTTCTACGGGATGACCATGATCACCATGGCAACGGGGACAGATACCTATCTG
This sequence comes from Methanoregula sp., assembly GCA_030653335.1. GTDB lineage: Archaea > Halobacteriota > Methanomicrobia > Methanomicrobiales > Methanospirillaceae > Methanoregula. The sequence goes on from JAURZP010000383.1 coordinate 726, forward strand.
GACAAGGACACCCGGCGGGGAATGCTTCTCGACAAATACACCAAAACCTTCCAGTCCGAAAGTGTCCTGATCCTGATTGAGTCTGATGATGTGATGAGCCCGGATGTGCTCACGTATATTGACCGGTTAGAACAGGATATTTCCCATGAGCGCTATGTCACCGGAGCCTCGGGCATCTCTGATATGGTAAAGAGCCGTAACGGAGGCGTGCTGCCAACAAGCCGGGCCGAGATCACTTCTATTAAAGAAGAAGTGCCACCGGAGATCCTCGCCCTGTACCTTCCCTCACGGACCATGACCATCTCTGTTGTCACAGTGGACCAGGGACTTGAGGATGCCCAGGCATTCTCCCTTGTGGATAACATCAATAAACGGGTGAGCCTTTCCGACCGGCCCCCCGGCGTGAATGTGGTTGTCACGGGCAACCAGGCATTCTCAAAAGAGATGTCGGCTGCAATGAGCACATCCATGGGCACACTCATCCTGGTTGCGATGATCCTGATGGTGATCGCAGTCGGCCTGCTATTTGGTCACGTCCGGTACCGCCTCCTTTCAGTATTCATCGTAGGGACCGGTCTTGTCATGACCTTTGGAGTGATCGGGTTTTCGGGCATGCAGATCACGATGGTGACGATCGGTGCATTCCCGGTAATGATTGGGATCGGGATCGATTATGCGATCCAGTTCCATTCACGGTTTGATGAAGAGAGCCGGAAATCTTCCATTGCTGAAGCGGTAACTACAACCATTACCAAAACCGGCCCCTCCGTCCTCTACGCGATGATTGCCACTGCGATGGGTTTTATCGCACTGTCCATCTCACCGCTCCCGATGATCCGCAGTTTTGGCATAACCTGCGTGATCGGGATCATCTGCTGCTACCTTGCTGCAATCGTGGTTGTGCCGGTCTTTGGAATCCTTGTACAGTACCGTCCGGTTAAAGAGACCGCACAAAAAACAGGTGCCGGAAAATCGTATGTAGAGCGATACAACGAGATTGTGGGCGGGGTTGTGAAAGTAGTTTCCCGTAATGCGGTTCCGGTCCTGATCGTCTGTGTCCTGTTTGCTGTCATCGGGTTCCAGATGGACAACGAGATCATTGTCAACACCGATGAAAAGACCTTTGTTCCGGCAGATATGCCGGCAAAGGTGAACCTTGACAAGGTCAAGCGCACGATGGGCGAGACCTCCAGTATCCCCGTCTATGTGCAGGGTAGCGATCTCCTGTCTCCGGAGTCTGTCCTCTGGATGTATGAATTCCAGCAGTACGAAGAGACGCATAACAGCAAGATCACCGGCTCAGCAAGCATTGCTACCTACCTTGCACAGTATAACGGGGGTGTCCTGCCGCAGACAGTTCCGGAGATCGATGCCGTGATGAAAAAGATCCCTCAGCAGACACGGGACCGGTACGTGAGCTGGAATACCGAAGCGGTGATCGAGTTCACCTCCATTGCCATGCCCAATGATGTCGCCATGTCGATGACCGAGCGGATGCAAAAAGATCTCGCATGGAAGACACCCCCTCCGGGTATCCATGCCTCCTTCACAGGGATGGGCGAGATGTTTACCAACCTGATCCGCGAGATTCGGCAGGGTAAGACGCAGATGACCATCCTTGGTTTTGGGATGATCTTTGTCTTCCTCTACATCATCTACCGGAAATTTACAAAGGCGGTAACCCCGTTAGTTCCGATTATCATGATCGTTGGCTGGAACGGTCTCATCATGTACCTGCTTGCGATTGACTACACCCCGCTCACCGCAACGCTCGGTTCGATGTCTGTCGGTGTAGCATCGGAATACACGATCCTGATCATGGAGCGGTACTATGAGGAGCGGGCAAACGGGCTCGCGCTGCTGCCGGCTATCCAGTACAGTATCGAGAAGATCGGCACCGCGATTACGGTCTCGGGTATGACAACGGTCTTTGGGTTTGCCGCACTCATGGTCTCTGCCTTTGGCATCATCAGTAATTTCGGTACGGTGACTGTCATCTCGGTCTTCTTTGCCCTTGCCGGGGCCATCATCGTGATGCCGGCGATCCTGGTACTGGTGGGGATGATGGAAGGCGGATCAACGGACACGAAAGAAAATCAGGATGTATGAGAGAGAGGATTTTTTAACCGGGTACGCGAAAAAATAAAAAAATTCCCGGGCCGGTCCCGCATACCATCCTTCAATGCCCGCCACTCTTGTAGGGGTTCCTGCCGGTTCAACCCCGGATAATCCCCAAAAACCCCTTTTCGCGAGACGGTCCGGGGGGTCATGAAAAAAGGGGATTGGAAACCCCGAAAAACCCGTAAAATACCCGGTTTGTCAAACGGGGCATTTCTGAAAAACCCCGTAAAACGTCTGGATCCCATCGGGACGGGTATGATGGCAAAAACCTTAAAAGGAGTTCATTTTGACCGTTTCAGGAGCAGGGTGAGTTTTCGTTTTAAATCTTTGAGGGGTCAGTAGGTAGCGGATCGAAAATAAAGTGCCGCCAAAGCGCAATAAGGTGCATCAGAACGCATTATATGCGTCTCAATTTGGGATTATTTTGGGGATTGGGGCGTTATACGTCGAGATAAATGGTAATTAATGGAGGAGTTGTTGAGATATCCATGGAAAAGAGTGTGGGGGTGGGATCAATGGCGGAATATTTGTTTCATGAAATTTACATGGACCCCATTGGGACACAAGCAACTTTTTTTGTTTTTAGAGTTTTTCACCGGCATATTTTTTGGCACCAATAACAGTAATTCCAACAATCTGATCGCCGGAATAATGAGTGATGACGTTTTCATTCATTTCACTATCATCAGCATGTTGAGGTTTTCTGAAACTAACGTAGAGGACATCACCATCCTGGTCATAGTCAATCCAGATATGATTCGATCGCATATTTAGCAGGTGGGGTACTGATTGAAGTACATCTGCGATTATTTCTCCCATATGATCCCTCTCTTTAGTATCTTTTCATGTTTTGAAGTCATAAATGCTGTTATCACAAAACCATCTGGCAGGTCTTTGTACACCACAACCAGATATTTTTTCACAGATGAGCTGACAAGATATTGTTTTATCGCAATAATTTCGTCCGTCCATCCTTTTACCAGCCAATCCGGATCTTCAACTGTCTCAATCACATGGTCAAGATAACCAGCCATGTAATCATGTGACTCAGTAATATGAATCCATCTCTCATCAGTCACCCGAATCGTAAAACCAGCCTTGGTAAGAGAGGTCCTCAAATCAGTGTCCATATCTGAACTCCACATTCTTCTCAAATACTCTTTAAAATTCTCTATATGCAGAGTGCCAGGCAATGTTCCTCCATCTGAATAAGAGGATTGTTGGCGTTCGTGTTTGTGAAGATTGTAAAACTAAGATATTTGAGTATCTTAATGTTAGAAGTGAAATTTATTAAAGTCCTTCGAAAGATGACAGTTCTTTTAATGCTGCATATCCATGGGGAAGTGTGGGCATGGGGTTGGATAACTGGTGAAGAACGGTTTTACTATTCTGTACAGGAATTATTACGCCATATTTTTTGTGCGTATGAGTTTAAAAAACGTACATAAAGTCAAAGACTTCGCACCTAAGCAATGAAAATTTTACTTTCTAAACACAATTTCCATTTCTCTACTCTATCATCGGAAGATTTCAAATTTTTCATGACAATTGTTTACCCCCTCCTGAGTACGATAAGCCCAACGCCAATCGCACCCAAAAATCACAAGAATCCCAACGTGCTCGGCCGGTATCGCAGTGGCGCATCGTTCAGATAATCGCGGGGTTGGAAGGGAAAAGAAAAATGCGGGTTCCCGGTCTATGAGGTATTGAGCCTTTCCACATATAAAAAACAGGGGAATTTTTTTGTGCGAGTGAAATTTTCTAACAAGTGTCAGAGATTTTGTTTAAAAAGTCTGTCCGTTTCCCTTACGGCCCCCGGCAATCCCCACTGATCTCACCATTATTCAGTAGCCGGTTTTTGTGCCATGAGTTTATTGTACATCTCCTCACCGACACACTCCTTTGCATGTTTGCACCACTGTATGCACGATTCGATATCGTTATAGACCACAAAACCACAGCTGCATTTCACAGAGATATCGTTTGAGAAGAGTTCCACTTCCTCTCCGCACTGCGGACACTTTTTAATCGCGAGCGTGGGAGTGCGCAGGTTTGCGGCACCGGGGCAGTGATCGGGCATAAAGTTCCTTGTTTATTGTGTATACTCTCCGTTTAATGAAACCACGGGTCGTATCACTCGTTCGTCATTGGCTGATGGTGTATTCACGAGCGGGGAGACCGGATACATTGCCATCTTTTCTGCAGGGTGCGGTGCGAGCATCTCTTTTAGTTGCCCGGCATCCTGCAACTCTCCGGTTAGCCACTGTTCTTCATGATCATGTGCAAGGATCACGGGCATCCGGTTATGGACCGTTGCCATCAGGGCATTTGGCTCTGTTGTGATTATCGTGTACGTGGCGAGCAGAGTTCCTGCGGGATCGTGCCACTCATCATAGAGCCCGGCAAAGGCAAAGATAGGATGGTCGTTTACATGAATGTAGAAAGGGATCTTTCTTGCCCCTTCATGCTTCCACTCAAAAAAGCCGCTCGCGGGGATGAGACAACGTTTCGTTTTTAACAGGGGGGTAAACGAGGGTTTTTCCAAAAGGGACTCTGCCCGTGCGTTGATGATCGGGTGCGCAGTCTTGAGATCTTTTGTCCTGTGAGAAACCAGTCCCCACTGCATCTGCACAAGTTCCCTGCCCCCGGCCCTCTGAACGATCACCGGCTGCCGGGTACCGGGCGCGATGTTGAACTTCGAGCGGGCACCGAGCATCGGGTTGAAGATGCGGAAGCGATTGCCGAGATCATCAATGCAGATGAGTGAATACCGGCCGCACATTACACTCCACTTCTGGTTCACCCGCTCATCAATCTTACGATACTTACAAACACTTTCGCCCCCCGCAAACCTGAGCCTTATCCCATCCGGTGCAACAGGGATCCGGTGCAATGCTTATCGAGCTCTCAAAAGGGATCACCCTGCACCCGGGCAGTTTCACTGCGGTGATCGCACCGGAAAGAAAGATACTTTCAGCGCTCAACAGCAATGCGGATCTCCAGCGGTTCCTCTTCCTCTATGTCTGCGGCAACTATTCGCGTATCCTTCCAGGCATCAGCCGCACATCAAACAATTTTGAAGTAAGGCGACCATTTACCGCTGACCAGCTCTTAACCGTGATCCACGAGGCGAGCCACACGATTGTCTTTGTCGAGCATGACCCTACGCTCTTTGACGGGGCAGATCGTCTGTTTGTACCGATCGCATCCGCGCTCAAGCAGACGGGCAGGGAGGCGCTGGTGATCCTCTGGGCGCCGGCGAGTGACCGCTCCTTTGCTGCACTGATCCGGCAGGCAGACCGGATCATCGAGATTATTCCGGAGGGGCCGGAGCGTTCTGGTTTTGCAAGCCCGCGATCCTGCCGGAAGAGTGGAGTGGTGCCAAGAGCCCAAAAGACACTGGGGGTGTAGTGACGGGCAGGAGTTTTGAGAGCGTACGGCAGGGAATAAAGGGCCCGATAGAACGCTTAGCGAGAGCCACACGGTCAATCAAAAAAGAAGACCAGCCTTACGGAGAGAGACTGGTTGAGTTTGCCAAAAAACATTCGAGCGAGGCGTTCTATGGCTGCGATGAGCCGCTTGAAGCAGTGGTCTTTTCGGTGCTTGTTGAGATGTTAAGGCAGCAGGAAAAGCAGGCAG
>JAURZP010000386.1 GCA_030653335.1 Methanoregula sp.
TGTCGTGCCCTTCTCTACGACCGGCAATCCCTATGGTGTGAAAGCGACAGGCAAATATCGGATCACCGGTTCCAGTAAGGAATTCGATGTACCGGAATCAGCGGTTATGACGGGAAGCACGATTAATTAAAGAAACCAATGATCCTCTTTTTTTGATATTGGATCATCGGGAAAATCCATTTTTAATACTATTCGCTCTTGATTTTACCGTATCTTGGTTTTTTAAGTTCCAGATAATCCTTCTTCATTTACCCTTCGTCGGAGACCCCTTTTATCAGCTGGTATGGACCCTGAGGGGAAATACCCCCAATTTGGGCTCCGTTTGCCATTCCCCTATCCGGAAAACCTCGTAAAATGGTCCGATTCAGTACTTATGAAAAATACCCCTATTTCTTTCCCCGTTTACCAAAATAAGGCAGAATTGCATCTCTCCTAAAGCCTGCCAAAGGCCCTTAAATCGATGTGATTTTAGCCACATATTTTACCCCATCCGGACCCCGAAAACCCTGCCGGAATGCGAATACAAGGGTCGTTTTTTCCGAGGGTATTATTATAAAAATAAAGAAATTGATTATGATCCGGAAAACAAGATTTTTGGGGGATATTAATCTAGATAATCACGTATTTTTTTGACGAGAGCAAGCTGATTATTAGCTTCGATTTTCTTCTCTTTCTCAATACATCCCATGATCTCTGTGATAGTTTTTGCCAGTTCGTAGACTTTCATCGGTCGGCCCTTGTTCTCGGAGGGACTCTCACAACTTTTGATCCAGTCCTGGTTCATCAGGTACTTCATCGCTATGCTCACTTCGGGTTGGCGCATGTCGGTCCCACGCTCGATTGCCCGTGATGTTGCTTCCGGTGTATTCGCAAGGAACACCAGTACCTTTGCAACATTTTTCTTTGTTCCAATCTCGATCAACAGATCGGCGAACTCTTCTTCCTTATCCGTAAAGTATTCAACTGTTTCCTGTCTCATTGAACCACCCGATTATTCCGGATTGCTTCAATATCGTCATTATTACCTAAGTTTGTAGATTTATAACCTACACTTGGCACAACCTCTTTTCTTCAAACAAATTTTTGAACCCCATTATTTTTAATTGGTCAACGAGTCCTTCATTGAGATTAAGGTACCAGAATGCTTTCTCCCCGTTC
>JAURZP010000428.1 GCA_030653335.1 Methanoregula sp.
CTTTTAAAAGCGTTTGATCCTGATGTAAACGCGGTGGTATCCACAGGATTTTCAAATGATCCCGTTGTGCTGGATTTTGCCAGTTATGGTTTTTCCGGTAAACTCACAAAACCCTACAAGATCAATGACTTAAAAAATGTCCTTGAGCAGTTGATCAGAAAATAATTAAGATACAATATTTCAGCCGGTCCCGGCATGAATCTTTTTTGACTGCAAAGATGCGGGTGTGATTGCTTTAACATTTTTTTTGAAAAGAACCGGTTACCGTGTATGCCAAATTATTTAGCCGCTCTGGCAGCATCAGAACATAAAGAGGATCTAAAATGAATGAGGTATCTGTTCTTATTGGGGGAAAGGCAGGAGATGGTATCAACAGTGCGGGGGCAATGGTCGCACAGTTGTTAAACCATCTTGGCTATCGCATCTATCTCTATTTCGATTACCCGTCCCTGATCCGTGGCGGGCATAACTTTGCCATCATACGGGGTTTGGAACGGGATGTCGGAACCTGTCGCAACCATGTTGATTTTGTACTGGCACTCAATGAGGAAACCATTGAGCGGCACAAAGAAAAATACATGCAGAAAACCGTTATCATTTCCAATCGGGATCTGGTAAAGAATGGCAGTTATGGTATTCCGGTAAAGTCCATCCTTGCAGAGGAAAAAGCTCCCGCCATCATGGGGAATTCAGCCCTCATCGGGGGATTTGCCAGAGTGGCAGGGATTGAGTGGGTGGTAGTTGATGCGGTGTTCCGCAGGCATATCCCAAAAGATGTAGATCTAAACCTTGCCGTGGCAAAAAAAGCATTCGATCTGTTCGATCCTGTCCACCCCATCAAAAAAACTGAGACCCTGCCGCTGTCCCTGGTATCGGGAAATGAAGCGATCGGGCTGGGATTGATCCGGGGCGGGCTTAATGCCTATGTCTCGTATCCCATGACCCCATCTTCGGGCATTCTCCATTTTCTTGCCGAGCAGAAAGAGCGGTTTGGAATCACCGTTGTGCACCCGGAAAACGAGATTGCAGTGATCCTGATGGCGCTCGGGTTTACCTATGCAGGAAAAAAATCTGCAATCGGCACTTCCGGCGGGGGATTCTGCCTGATGACTGAAGGGCTCTCACTTGCCGGGATGGCAGAAATTCCCGTTGTGCTCGTTGTCTCCCAGCGAACCGGCCCCTCAACCGGACTCCCCACCTATACAGGGCAATCCGATCTCCAGTTTGTCCTGCATGCCGGTCAGGGTGAGTTCCCCCGCATGATCGTGGCCCCCGGGGATGCACAGGAAGCCCTGTGCTGGTCAGAAATCGCAATGAACCTCGCATGGAACTGCCAGTGCCCGGCGTTCATACTTGCTGACAAGACACTCTCTGAGGGCACGTACAGTCTTGATCCAGTCACAGTCCGAAATATTTCCGGTGCCGGCCCGCTCCTGTGGGATGGCAAGACCCCCTATCGCCGTTATGAGAATACAGCATCCGGCCTCTCACCCATGGCGTTTCCCGGAGCGAAAGATGCGGTAGTGAAGGTGAACAGCTACATGCATGACGAAGCGGGAATCACTGCAGAAGATGCAGAGATCTCAAATCAGATGACAAAAAAGCGTTTGAAAAAATGGGAGACGTTAATCGAGGTGATGCAGGGCTATAATGTGGTGATTCAATCGGGCATACCCGATGCATCCACCGCTCTGCTCTGCTGGGGGTCAGTCAAAGGTGTCTGTGAAGAGGCAGCAGCAGAACTGGGCATCAGGGTTATACGCCCCATCGTGCTCGCCCCGTTCCCGGTCGAGCAGATAAAAAAAGCGCTCATGGGAGTAAAACGGTTAATCGCTGTTGAGGAGAATCTAACTGCCCAGCTGGCGGCACTTGCAGAGCGGCACGGTATTATTACGCATGAGAAGATCCTGCGGTATGATGGCAGGCCGTTTACTGTTGAAGATCTGGTCTTTCGGATAAAGGAGGCGGGTATTGAATGACACGAACACTCATCACCGGTGCGCAGAATACGTGGTGTCCGGGCTGCGGGAACTTTGCTATCCAGCATACATTGAAAAACCTGCTATCAGACCGGGAGAGGGAAGGAAAATCCCTCGATGATGTGGTCCTTGTCTCGGGTATCGGCTGTCATGCAAAGATTGCTGATTATCTCAATATCAACAGTTTCTACTCGCTTCACGGTAGGGCAATTCCGGTAGCAACCGGTATTAAACTTGCCAATCCTGCACTGACTGTAATCTGCTGCGTGGGAGACGGGGATGCGTATGCCGAAGGTCTTGACCACCTGATCTTTGCAGCAAAGCGCAATATCGATATCACGGTGATCGTGCACAACAACCGGGTCTATGGACTCACTACCGGGCAGTACACGCCTACATCTCCTATGGGATTTAAGGGCAGATCAACTCCTGCAGGTACAGCGGAATATCCTCTTAATCCGGTTGAACTCATGCTTGCGAGCGGAGCCGGGTTCATTGCGCGGGGATATACACGGAAGATGGAGATGTTAAAGGGGCTGATCAGGGCAGGTATCGCACACAAGGGATTTGCATTCATTGACGTGCTCCAGATCTGTGCCTCGTTCTTTCCTGCCACCGATTACTATGATTCCCATGTGTACGAATTGCCGTCAACGGGCAGTGAGGATTTTGATTCTGCCTGTCCACTTGCCCGCGAATGGGACTACAACAGTGACGCACGGATCGCGCTTGGCACATTTTTTACGCGGGTGTCTCCCACGTTTGATGAGCGGATGATCCCTGTTCCTATAGGAAAAGAAGAACGTGAGCGTGCGATACGGGAGTTGCTTGACGCCAGAATGTAATCGTTGTCCCAGGATACCTGTGGGTAAACCGCTGCACCCGTATGGTGCAATGAAACCGTAATGAACATGTGAATATTGATACCATTATTGAGGGGGCACAGAACGAATGAGCGAGGAACAACCACCCGTACCCGTAATCATCAGGCCGTCAGGCAACCCTGAATCACGTTCCGGTCTGTTCCGACTGCTGGGGATCCCCATTGCCATCTATTGCCTCTGGATGATTGTGACGGTTCTGTTTGAAGGAGATCTCCGGTTGTTCCAGTCTGCTGATCCACGGGGCATCATCGTTTATACGGTGTTTGCGTGCATCATTACGGGAATGATCATACCTGTTTACTGCATACGGGAATCGTTTGTCACCGGCGCAGTGAACATGTTCCAGATCGGGTTTTGGCCTGTGCGCAGAACGTTTTACGCATGCTTCCTGACAATATTTTTCGGGTACATGGCGATGGTGCTCTTCTCACCGTTTGGGACAGATACTTTCACATTCGGATATGCCTTCTTACTCCTGCTGCCAACTGCGATCGCATCGGTGACGGTCTGCTGGGTGCTTCTTGGGACTCATATTCAGGCAGTTGTGCGGGGCGGTGGAACAATTCTTTCGATCGCTGCAGGCAGCCTGATCACCGCATGGCTCTTTTGTCTCACATCCTTTGTGCACAGCCCGGCCGTCCATCCGCAAACTGCTCTGGCGGGATTTCTGGTGCTCGGACTTGCAGCAGCGGTCTTCTTCTTTGCTGTCCGGGACATTTATGCTGCCAGTATCTTTGTTGCGTTCGGTCTGACATTTGTCATGGCAGACCGTATCGGAATACCGGGCACACAGGCAGTGATGCCTGTCGTTTATGGTTCCGCACTCCTTGGGGTCATCACTCTTATAGGAATACACCTGTATTTTGCCCGGAATTTCAGAACCATTAAGTTGCCGGTATAATCGTGGATCATTAAGGCGGATCACGGATAAAAAATCTTATACGCATATCCACCTAAAAGTTACCGGTATGGAGAACAAAGTCAGGAACGGACTTGTGATCTGTGCACTTCTTGTTTTTGCGGTACTGATTGCCGGGTGCTCTGATCAGTCATCTGCCGGTACAACTACAACGGAGCCCACAACTGCACCTCCTCAAGCAAAGTTTGCTGCAGGAGATATCATAGCCAAATCTGCGTCATCAACGGATCCGATGTTATATGTCATCACCCAGTATGACACGAAGAATGGTATGTACACCCGTGCCTGGATCTACAAAAATGCGGATGGGTCATGGGGACACTTCCGTGATAACAAGACGGAAAAAGTTGAAAGAACCCTTGTTGAGAAAGTCTATCCAGTGAAAATCGCCCGTGTGACCGTCTCATCTATACCCATTGTAATTCCCACTATCCCCCCGGCTGCTGTTGAAACCCTGTCTGGCAGTGCACCCACCGTTACCGGTATATCTCCTGCGAGCGGTGCGAAGGATGCCGTTGTTGGCGTAACAATCACCGGTACGAATTTTGAGAGCGGTGCAACGGCCAAGTTAGCACGAGCCGGGTACCCGTTTATTACAGGAACGGGCGTATCTGTCTCTTCTGCTACATCAATTGGATGTACCTTTAGTCTCAGTGGAGCGGAGGAAGGAAGTTACAATGTCATGGTTACCAATCCCGGTGGGCAGTCGGATACCAAAATGAGGGCCTTTTCAATTGGTCAGGCACCCCCTATTGTCGAGAGTTTTTCCCCAACTACGGCTGGACTGAATTCCACCCAGCTTGCATTTGTTATCAATGGCCAGAATTTCAAGGAGGGTGTGAAGGTAACCTTTGTTCAGGGTGCAACTGAACTTGTTTGTGTCAATCCGGCATCTCTTGATACTAAAAAGATCTCCTGCGTTATTGATCTTAGAGTCTCTAATGGGGCCAAAGCAGGAGATTGGGATGTGAAGGTGCTAAACATTGATGGACAGCAGACAGGTACGGCGACGGGGAAATTCAAGGTTGATAATTCAACGCCGATTGCCTGATCTAAAATCTTCATTTCTTTTGTATTTTTTCATCTATTCTGGAATTTAAGAAACCCGTTCCATTATACCCTGTTTATCATTCATCGCACTTCTACAGTTTTCTTACGTAATACCACAAACTATTAACTCCCCCGCTTGTTAAAAAAAATAGGTACGCATGGTCGAAGCCTTCCTCACATCCCCTTTCTTTGCCTTTGTGGTGCTGCCGTTCATGATCTTCTGCGCCCGCATCTGCGATGTGACGCTTGGTACTCTCCGGGTCATCTTCATCTCCAAAGGGATCAAGTACCTTGCCCCGATTATCGGTTTTTTTGAAGTGATCATCTGGCTGCTCGCAATAGGGCAGGTGATGAACAACTTAACCAACATCGTTGCCTATATCGCCTACGGTGTCGGGTTTGCAGCCGGGACCTATATCGGAATGGCGATCGAGGAGAAGATCTCCCTTGGTCTGACCAGTGTGCGCATCATCACCAGAGATGATCCGGCAGACCTGATGCAATACTTAAGGATGCAGAATTATGGTGTTACCAGCATCGATGGCGAGGGGGCGACCGGTAAAGTAAAAATGGTCTTTACTATCATCAGGCGCCAGGATCTCCCCTTGGTGATCAATATCATCAAGCAGTTCAATCCCACCGCTTTTTATTCCGTAGAGGAGGTAAAATCCGTTGCTGAAGGGGTATTTCCTTTTAAGAGATCGCGTGGAGTCTTTACCTGGATGGATTCCCTCCGCTTTTACCGGAAGGGAAAATGATCCCTGCCTGTGCACGACATTTGAATTGCAAATGAAATACGGTCCTGCGAGGGAACCTCATCCAGGCAGGCTCCTGTTCATTTTGGGAGCCCTGCTCATCCAGTACCGGTTATGGATGAATTTTGCCGCAATTTCAATTATGCGATCATGGTGCAGAACCCTTTAACGGTTGAGATCCCTGTAACCGGATCAAAAAAAATCCGCCATTTACCACCGCATTATGAACCAATACCTTCTTTTTGTTGCAGGATAACGAGAACATAACCG
>JAURZP010000399.1 GCA_030653335.1 Methanoregula sp.
AAACCCCCGTCAACGGATGTATTCATAAAAACCAAGAGCCAGCCAAAAAAAGGATAGCGACCTTTAGGGTGACAGACCGGACATCCGGGGCACACGCTGGAACCTGTGGAGAATCCCGATAAGAAAGTCCACCATAAAGTAAAGATATGTGAGGAATGCGGGGAATTACTGGAAGACGTACCAGTGATCGATTTAGAACGGCGACAAGTCTTTGATATCCCTCCGCAAAAAATCGTTGTAACGGAACATCAGGCAGAACACAAACAGTGCCCACAGTGCGGATGTCATAATCGAGGAAAATTCCCATCTGGCGTGGAGTATCCAGTACAATATGGTCAAGAAATAAAAGTTCTGATGGTGTACCTCAGCGTTTTCCAGTTAATCCCGTATGAACGGATCTGTGAATTTTTCGCCGATCTATTCGGATTCTCCTTTAGCAAGGCGACCTTAGCCAAAGCGATAAAGAACTGCAATGATAACCTTGCAGGCTATGACGAAATCGTGAAACAAGCCCTTAGTAGAGCACCGGTATTACATGTTGATGAAACGGGATTCAGAGTGACCGGTGACCGGCGATGGTTGCATGTGGCAAGTACTGCACTTCTGACATGGTACGGACACCATAAAATTCGCGGAAAAAGTGGAACCGATGCGCTGCAGATATTGCCGAACTTCAAGGGTACTATGGTCCACGATTTCTGGAAGGCATATTTCCAGTATGATTGTCTTCATGCAATCTGCAACGCCCATCTCATTCGAGAATTGACGGGTATTACAGAAAATTTTGGGCAGCTCTGGAGTGAGCAGATGAAGGAATTCACTCTTGAAATCAAAAAGGAGGTTGACTCTGCTAAGCTGCGTTTATGTTTGCTGAGCCTTAAGCAGATCGCGGACTTTGAAGCACGATATGCCCGGATTATTGAATTGGGAAAACAGGAGAATCCAGTGACAGAATACGTGCGACCGGTTGGTAAACGAGGTCGGAAGAAGCACTCGAAGGCGAAGAATCTCCTTAACCGTTACGAGAGTTACCCCACGGAAATATTGGCGTTTATGTATGATTTCTCCATCCCATTCGATAATAACCTGGTCGAACGGGATGTCCGTATGATGAAAGTTCAACAGAAGATTTCCGGTACGTTCCGAAGTGAAGAGGGGGCTGATTGGTTCTGCCGCATCAGGGGATATATCTCAACAGTACGAAAGAATGATCGACCCGTTCTCGCATCGATTAGAAATGCGTTT
>JAURZP010000411.1 GCA_030653335.1 Methanoregula sp.
GTGCCGCTCGTTAAAAGTACAGCATCTCCTCATGAAAATCCAAAGGAGGTCGGCACGGTCTATCTCAGTCAGTCCGGGCGGGCAGTCATCATCGCGATTGGCAACCAGCGGTACATGTTGCCCCGCGATAAATTCCTCGCAGTCGCACTCGGTGAGGAGATGTCCTGCATCTTCTTTGAAGCGCCGGCGAATGGACCGGAGATTGAAACGACCTCCCCCCGCAAGGCAGGGGTGGCTTCATGACCAGCCGTCGTGGTACTCTGGTCGAGGATGGGGCCCGCGAACTGCTCCAGGTTCACGGGTACTCGGTATGGGTTGTCCCGGTTTATTTCAACAAACGATTCCCGCCGGCCCACCTTGTCGCAACCCGGCCCTCGGGAGAGACGCGGTTGATCCGGATCAGGAAGATCTCCCATAAGTCACCGACTGTTGAGACAGTTGTTCTGAAATGCGGCCTTGACATCCAGCAGTTCCGCAAGCATCAATCCCGCCACCCCGGAGAGAGCGGGTTTCACTGCGAGATCTGGATCTACACCCTGCGCCAGGGATTCCGCTGCTTTGAAGTGCTGACGGACAGCATCCGGGAGATCCCCAAACTTTCGCTTGTTACCTCACCCATCTACAAGATCAGGGGTGCGGCGTGATCCCGCAACATTCGTTTCACTCTGCGAAGAACCGGTGCACGAAACTGCTGGTGTCCCGGGGCTACGAGCCGGTCCAGCCGGTTACGGACAGCCATCTCTCACGCATCATCCCGCTCCACCTTGTCGGGATGAAAGGCAACTACGAGGCCCTCTGCGTGAAGGTCCGGCTTGCACCGGAAGCGGTGAGCCCGGAAAATGTTGAATCGTTCTGCAGGTTTGATATCTGCCAGTTACGGTCCCTGCTCTCGATGTCGCCGGGAGATGTGTATCTCCGGTGCGAGGAATGGGTTGCATCGCCGAACGGATCAGTACACTGCTTTGAAGTACTCCCAAACGAGATCCGCGAGGTTGCAGCCTATGCCCGGTGAAGTAGACATACTGGAGACTATCCCCGAGAAGTTCAATGAAATTCCGCTCTACCTGATCTCAACAATCATTATGGATCAGGTCAAGACGAAAGGCAAGTCGGTTTTTGAGATCCGGGTTCAGAAGAAATTTTGCAATTGTTACACTATCACGGTAGACACTCGTGACGAATACGCCCTGCGGGTAAACCAGGAGGCCCTTGCCCAGACAGAAGGCGACGGGCATGGTTAACCGGTATTTCTTCCTGAGTCCGGACGGCGATCAGGGTGAGGGTGGTGACCCGTGGATGGATTGCTTCGTGATGCAATTGCCAGAATAGCCGAACCCGGAGACGTTGTCGAGGTCCGGGCTCTCACCGATCAGTTCACGCATAGCGGCTACTTCAGCGATCACGCTGCACTCGTCCGGTCAGTGGAGCCTCTCGATGCCGATGGCTCGGTCCACGGCATATATGTCACGCTCAATGTTGTGAACCCGGCCCTGCTCTCCAGAAGGGCAAACCGGATCAAGATGCGGCTCGGCAAAAAAGACAGCACAACGAGTGACGCGGATATCATGCGTCGCCGATGGCTCCCCATCGACATCGACCCGCTGCGACCGAGTGGTGTGTCGAGTACGGATGAAGAGCACGGGCTCGCTCTCGCGAAAGCCGATGAGGTGGCCCGCTGGATCTCCGGGCTCGGTTACCCGGACCCGATCCGTGCGGACTCCGGTAACGGGGCCCACCTGCTCTATCGTATCGATCTGCCAAACGATGAAGCAACAACGGCGCTCGTAAAGGCGTGCCTCACGACACTTTCCGCCTTATTCTCGGATGAGCGGGTGAACGTGGACACGGCAAACTTCAACGCGGCCCGCATCTGGAAACTTTACGGTACGGTGTCGCGGAAGGGTGACAACACACCCGAACGCCCATACCGGAGGAGCCGGATCCTCTCGGCTCCTGATGTGCCTGAGGTGGTGAGCATTGAGATGCTTCGCGAACTCACTGCCCGGTTACCTACTGAACAGCAAGCACAGCAGCCGGGCACGGCAAAGGACAAACAATTCGACCTGTGTCACTGGCTCTCCGATCATGGGCTTGGCGTGCGGTCCGAGAAACCGTACAGCGGCGGTACGCTGTACATTCTCGACCAGTGCCCGTTCTCATCGGCCCACAAGGATGGTGCGTTTGCAATTCAGTTCGGCAACGGTGCGGTCTTTGCCGGCTGCAAGCATAATACCTGCGGAGGCGGTACTCAGCGATGGCAGGAACTCCGTGAGCGGTATGAGCCGGACCGTGCGGCAAAGCGAAAGGACTGGGAGCAGAAGCAGAAGATCTACCGGAAGGATCAGGCAAAGGCCAAAGCGGAGAGTGAAGGTACTGCGGACCCAGGCCCGGAGCTGGCAAACCCCGATGCCCGGGCTGCTGCCCTCGATGTGCTGGAACACAGCGACCCGGCAGCGTTGATGCTGAAAGCATTTGCACAGGAGCATGTCGGTGACGAGATCCTCGCCCGCTGCATGCTCCTCTCAATGGCTTCACAAGCGGTGAAGAACTCGGACGGGTTGCACGTATCAGTGACCGGAGATTCCGGCAAGGGAAAGACG
>JAURZP010000412.1 GCA_030653335.1 Methanoregula sp.
CGTTGCCCGGCTTGTGGAGAAGAAGGGCGGGAATCTCAAGGTCAAGGGTGAGAGTTTCATGTGGGCTGACCGGGCCGAATCCCATATCCTAAAGCATACCAAAGAGGTGTTCCCCGGCCTGGTTGTTGCCGGTATGGCAGCCAATGCTGTCGGGGGAGAGAGCCGTATGGGTGCGGTGTTTGGGGGGATGCTTCTGTCAGGGGAGCATGCGGCCGGTCTTGTTATTCAGAATATGAAAAAATGATCGGGAAGAGTTTTACTCGATGGTTCGCTCCCCCGGTTCAATTTTTTGTCAAAAATTGGGTTTGAAGCGGTTGAACGAGGTAAATCAATTACGGAACTAAGTGCGAACACGACGGAGCTGTGCAACGCGGCCGGAGGTGAACATAATACTTAACAGGTTGATGAGCTCATCCGAAGCTCCGCTCTTCGCTGCGCTGGTATCAGATATCGGTCAACGATGCACGGAAGAATTCGGATACCTTATCGTGATCGGTACGATAAAAATGATGGATTGTCCGGAAAGAAACGGTAACCGTGGTCATGGGGCGATCTTCCGTGTTATATTACGGGATTCATTTGCTTTTTTAAGAAGTGACACCTGACCAAAAAGGGGTACACTCCTTTTCAGAGTATTTTGTTTCCCGCGGCAGGTCCCGGTGCACAGTCATATACTTCGGTGATTTTCATGATCAGGAGTGATTTTGCGGGTAATCCGGGCTTTTTGTCATGAATTATTTTCTTCATTTTTTCATAATCCGGCCCGCTGGTTTTGACGTTCACCGTCCCCTTGATCTGGAAACATTTCTTCGTTTCAGGATCCCAGACGGATAGTGCCGCATGGGGATTTTCCTTTACATTCGCAAGGGTCTTTTTCATGAAGTTATCACCAAGCCAGATGGTATCATCACTTTCCAGTATCACAAATGCAATCAGTGACACGTTCGGAGCCCCGCTCTTCGATGCGGTTGCAACAGGGAATACCTTTACCTTCGAGAACGTCTCTTTCATCTCTGCGTTAAGTGCTGCCATGCATTTCACCAATACATACTGGATCGGGTTATGACACTTATAATTTAGTACCAAAAAGGATACGATAACAGTTACTGTAGTTGGATGACTTATAAATATAACACGCAGACGCC
>JAURZP010000053.1 GCA_030653335.1 Methanoregula sp.
CTTTTTTCAGGTTTCGGCCCACTCGCTCAATATCTTCAGGAATTATCAGCTGCCGGGCATTCAGACCCTTTTTAAGATCATTTTCAGAAACCCCGAACAATTCTTTCCCAAATTTATTGACATAGGTAACGTTGGCGTTTGTATCGAGTTCAAAGATGATCTGGGGGAGCAGGTCAGACATTTCCCGGAATCTTGTCTCACTGGCACCCAGTTTTGTGTGGAATTTTTCGATAGTCTCAAGCATCCGGTTAATTTCCATTGCAAGTTCTGATAGTTCGTCATCACCTGTGATTACAACATGATCGACAGTAATTCCGGATTTGCCGATCTTATTTACCTGAAGTGCAAGGGAGCCAATTCTTTTGAGTACCTCACGATCCAGCAGAATAATTACCACAAGTCCGAGGAACAAACCCCCGACAAGAATGATGAGAATAACCTGCAACGTCGTATTTATTCCCCGGTGGTAGATACTTCGTGTTTCGGTGATCTGGAGAACGAGTGCATCTTTACCATAAATGTCGCGGACAAGGGCATATCCTGCAATATGATCCGTGTTCAGCTGCTGGATAATGCCGGGTGCTGACCCGCTGTTATCCCGGATACGTGAAATAATGTTGGGGGACAATACCGGATCATCGGTACGGGTTAGGGTAAGACTGGGTTGTGTGAGTGCTGCCAGCCTCGCTATCTCTTCCCTGTCGAGATACCGCCCCATGATCACTACCCCCTGGGGCTGACCGGAAAAATCGGATTTTACAATGGGATGTGATACAATGAGCATTGGATCCTCAGGAAGCATCAGAATTCCTGTATTTATCTGGTGGGAGTCCGACATATTCATCAGGGGATTTTTTAGATCCAGTTGCCCGGAGAAGAAAGCCGGAAGCGGGACCATCACCTTGTTCTGAAGATCATATGCGCCTGAAAAGATTATTTCACCCTTGACATTGGTCATAACAATGAGGTTTAAGTTGAGATTATCAAAACCATAGGGCTGGAGATTTGATCCTATGTAATCAGGATCATTCCCGTTGACAAAATCAACAGTATCATCCCAGGGTCCCCAATCCGATACGATTTTTGACATAGAAAAAAGTTCATCATTGAGTTTGTTGACTGCCTGACTGAGGTCTTTTTCAATATATTGCTCTTCAAGAGCGCTGTAACTTGCCAGAAGAACGGTTGAGAAAAATATGCTGATACTAATGAGAACTGCAATGAGCAGAACGACAAAAACCAAAAGTGTTTTTCTCTGGAGTTTCATTAGGAATTGCCCGGTATCTTTCCGATTAATGTTGATTTAATATATAGTATCGGATTTACACGCAGGATTGAATGAAATCAAATGTTTCAATTATTCCGGTTATTCGGTAAAGAACTCCCAATGTAAAAACCGGCAATCATGGAATGTCACCGGTTTATGGGGTAGCAGGACAAATACATTGTGATGAAGTGGAAAGACTGGGTGCATGTGACCAAACTGGACCCTGACAAGCAGTTGAAACCCGGCGATATTGAAGCGATTGCCGCAAGCGGTACCGATGCGCTGATGCTCTCAGGCACGCTCAATGTAACAAAGGAGAATCTTGCCGCCCTGCAAAAACAGCTAAAGGCCTACGACCTGCCGCTCGTAATGGAACCGGCAGGGCCTGAGGCGGTGCTTGTGCAGGGAATTGATTATGTTTTTGTTCCCAGCGTGTTGAATTCAATGGATGTCCAGTGGATTGTGGGCAAACACCGGCTCTGGGTAGAGCAACAAAAAGGAATGATTCCGTGGGAGTATTTGGTTCCCGAAGCCTACATTGTGCTCAACCCTGATTCATCAGTAGGAAAGGTCACAAAAGCGGTCTGCGATCTGAAAGCAGAAGAAGTTGCTGCCTACGTGGCTGTTGCTGACCACTACTTCCATTTCCCGATTGTGTACTTAGAGTACAGCGGAACGTTTGGCGATCCCAATGTGGTAAAAGCTGCATCGGAAGCGCTGGATAATTCTATCCTCTATTACGGTGGCGGGATCAACTCTGCAGACAAGGCAGCGCAGATGAGTAAATATGCAGATACGATTGTTGTCGGTAATGCAGTCTACGATCAGGGCGCAGCGGTTTTAAAAGCCACCGTGGATGCTATCCAGTAATTTTTTTATGCCTGAAATTGATATCGTGCTGGTTGAGCCCATCTACGAGGGCAATGTGGGTTTTGCTGCACGGGTGATGAAGAACTTCGGGTTTTGTCGGCTCGTGCTCATCAATCCCTGTAAGCTGGGCAACGAGGCGGATGCCCGTGCATCGCATGCGTATGATGTGCTCCACAGCGCGGAAGTCTGCACGATTGAGGATGTGTTTGCCCGTAGCAACATTGTGATTGCTGCAACCGGCACGGTGAGCAAATCGGTCTGCCGTGCCATGCGGATGCCGTTTTATTCCCCAAAAGAGATTCGTGAGCGGATAAAGGACACAGATGGGCGCATCTCGATCCTGTTCGGGCGGGAGAACTGGGGGCTTAACAACGAAGAGGTG
>JAURZP010000434.1 GCA_030653335.1 Methanoregula sp.
AAAATGGCCATCCGGGTCTGTTTCAGCCCCCGATTGCCCGGAACCGGTACTTCGTGACCGGCCTGTTCAGCGGGTTTTTGGGGGTGTTTTTTCAAAAGGTCCTGTTATAGGCTTTATACGGGATTCCGGAGATTTTGCGCAGGAGAAAACCGGCCTGTTTGGAGCTGTTTGGAGAGAGGATCGGGAAGTAGGGTGGAGTAACCTATGTGGCGGGGGGTTTTGGGAACCGGGGGGCGTTTGGCCGGGTGATGCAATTTATCACATCCATATATATAGAAAGCTATTAGCAGATTGTAAACGATAAAGAGAATAACGGAATGGACGCATCGGATAAGAAGAAGTTAAGCGAGCGGGACATCTGCACCAAATACATCACTCCCGCATTAACCCTCTCGGGCTGGGATCATCATCACCAGATCCGGGAAGAGGTAAATGTCACGAATGGCCGGGTGCTTGTCAAGGGTAACGCAGTAAGCCGGGCCAAACCGCGACGGGCTGACTATATCCTCTACTATAAACCCAATCTTCCGATTGCTGTCATCGAAGCCAAGGACAATAATCACATCGTGGGTGCCGGGATGCAACAGGCACTTGCCTATGCGGAAATGATGGACATCCCGTTTGTGTTCAGTTCCAATGGGGACGGGTTTTTACTGCACGATCGGTCCGGCAATTATGAACCCATGGAGCATGAACTCTCTCTTACGGAATTTCCCCGACCTGTGGATCTCTGGACCCGGTACCGGAAATGGAAAGGTCTGGATGATACCAAAGAGCGCATTGTCACGCAGAGTTACTATATCGATGATGTCCGGAAGATGCCCCGGTATTACCAGCTGAACGCGATCAACCGGACTGTTGAAGCGATTGCGAACGGTAAGGACCGGATCCTGCTGGTCATGGCAACCGGGACCGGCAAGACCTATACGGCATTCCAGATCATCTGGCGGCTCTGGAAATCCGGTACAAAGAAGCGTATCCTGTTCTTAGCTGACCGGAATATTCTGGTTGACCAGACCCTGACCAACGATTTCAAGCCGTTTGGGTCGGCAATGACGAAGATCAAGAACCGGCAGGTGGACAAGAGTTACGAGATCTATCTCTCGCTTTACCAGGCGGTGTCCGGCAATGAGGAGGATAAGAACATCTACCGGCAGTTCTCTCCTGACTTTTTCGACCTGATCATTGTTGACGAGTGCCACCGGGGGAGTGCTGCGGATGATGCGCTGTGGCGGGAGATCCTTGATTACTTCAAGACTGCGACCCACATCGGCCTGACGGCTACTCCGAAGGAAACGAAGTACGTCTCGAATGTGCACTATTTCGGTGAGCCGGTATACGTGTATTCGCTGAAGCAGGGGATCGAAGACGGGTTCCTTGCCCCGTACCGTGTGTACCGGATCGATCTGGACAAGGACTTGCAGGGTTGGCGGCCGACCCGGGGGCAGACGGACAAATACGGTGAAGTGATCGAGGACCGGATCTATAACCAGAAGGATTTCGACCGGAGCCTTGTGATTGAGCAGCGGACGCAACTGGTTGCAAAGAAAATCTCGGATTTCTTAAAAAATACCGGACGCTATGACAAAACGATCGTCTTTTGCGAGAATATCGATCATGCCGAACGGATGCGGCAGTATCTCGTGAACGAGAACGCGGATCTGGTAAAGGAGAACAACCGGTATATTGTCCGCATTACGGGTGACAGCCCGGAAGGAAAGGCAGAGCTGGACAATTTCATTATACCGGATTCAAAGTATCCGGTGATTGCAACCACTTCAAAGATGATGGGGACCGGGGTGGATGCCCAGACCTG
>JAURZP010000430.1 GCA_030653335.1 Methanoregula sp.
GAGATCCAGTGCATGTTCATCTACGGATCGTTTGCCAGCGGAACCGCCGGCGCAAAAAGCGATATCGACCTGTTCATCATCGGCAGCGTGGACGAATCCCTCCTGATCCCGCTCGTGCATGAAAGCGAACGTGCCCTGCATCGCGAGATCAACTATACGCTCATGCAGCCGGATGAATTCCGGAAACGAAAGCAGACCGGAGATCCTTTCGTAAAGAATGTAATGGATGAACCCAAGATCATGATCATCGGAACCTGTGATGATTGACGATCTTTTAGCGGCTGGGCTTATCAGAAAACTCCCGATCGATCGGAAAAAAGTGGATGATGCCCTGGCGCACGCCCACCGCGATTTAATCACTGCCGGAACCATCATCGCAAACGATCAGGACTGGGCCTATACTATTGCGTACAACGC
The DNA here is from genome assembly GCA_030653335.1 of Methanoregula sp. Taxonomy (GTDB): domain Archaea; phylum Halobacteriota; class Methanomicrobia; order Methanomicrobiales; family Methanospirillaceae; genus Methanoregula. The sequence continues at coordinate 418 of JAURZP010000430.1, forward strand.
CGTGCTCCAGGCCGGTCGTGCCCACATGTTCTTAAAAAGGCTACCGGCCCGACGGGGCAAACCAGCATGTCGCAGTCGTAAAATTTGCGGAATTATTCCTTGATCCGAATGACACCATCACCTTTGACCGGATGCGGCGCAAGCGAAACAGTTCCGTATATGACACTGCCGGCACTATCACGGATAGTGAAGCAGAGTTTGCATTAGAGCAGGCCGAGATCCTTGTGCGGAAAATTGAGGCTTGCATCATCCTGTGACCCGTGGAAAATTAAAAACCCCTTCGCCGTCTCACTGTCTATGGGCAGCACTGCCTTACGTCATTGTATGCAGTAGTGAAGAGAATTCCGATTATCCGGGTATAACCCCGGGTCCAATGCCGGTGTGGCAACCGTGCTTTTACTGAGGGATTGCCATTATTTTTGATCCTGCATTTGTTGGGGATGGGCGGTCTGTGGCAAGTGGGGTGCGGGGATTTGACGCTCAAAAAGGGCTTATTGCCCCTCGGCCAGCGTGGGCTAAACCCCATCATCGGGAGCCGTCTTGAGTATAATATCTTTCAACCGGGCTGCATCCGGTAATTGTTCCTGGAATTGCGGAGGAAGTGTGGGGCCCAGATGGTAGGTAGAGATAGCCATCGGCTTTGACATGTCCCTGAGTGCATATTCCGCGATCACCCGATTCTTCTCACGGCATAAGAGAATCCCGATACACGGCTTATCTATCGCAGGATCGCGGAGCAGATCATCTGCGGCTGACAGGTAGAAATTCAGTTTACCGGCAAACTCGGGTACAAATGCGCCAATCTTCAGCTCGATGATGATATAGCAATGCAACCGTGTATGGTAGAACAACAGATCGAGATAAAAATCCTGGTTCCCGATTTCAAGGTGATATTCGCTGCCAAGGAATGCGAATCCGATTCCGAGTTCGACTAAGAAGTCCCGGAGCTTTTCAAGGAGTGATTGGTGGAGTTCCCGTTCGGATTTTTCTGTACTGCGACCCAGAAAATCAAAAATATACGGGTCCTTGACAACCTCACGGGCAAGATCTGACTGCGGTGCCGGAAGGGTGATGGGGAAGTTGGTGACAGAAGCCCCGGCCCGGTTCACCAGTCCACTATCAATTTGGTGAACAAGTACATTCCGGCTCCAGCCATTACGGATCGTTTCACCGATGTACCATTCCCGCTCTGCAGGATCCTTCACTTTATCCAGAAGGGCAATATGATGATACCAGGTAATTTGTGCAAGCAGCTCTTGCACAATTGCTATGTCACGCCATGCCGCGGCAAATTTCCGCATATATTTCAGGTTCCTGACCGAAAATCCCTTCATTTCAGGAAATTCAATTATCAGGTCCGACGATAACCGATCAATGACCTTTGTACCCCAGCCCTCCCGCTCCTGCCGGGTCAGGATATCGTCTCCTATCTGCCAGTAGAGGAGGACCAGTTCGCGGTTTACTGATAGTGCAGCTTTAACCTGTGCTGTCCGGATCCGTTGTTTTAACGAGACGATAAATTCCGGGTAGCCCTCGGGGAGATCCGCTCGTGATGGTGTTGTGGTCTTGGCTTTCATGGTTGAATCGCGTTCCTTATCCAGAGAATCGGGAGTTGTGATGATAAGGAACCCGGTTGGCGGTGTGAAAGTGACTAGTTGAACCTTTAACAGGGATGGGGGCACGAGACTTATGCGGGCTGGGCTTAGCCCCGGTGGTTCAACCGCAAATAGAAAAGAGCAATATCATTGACAGACATCTGTTCACTATGGAATCGTTTGATCTCCAGAATTTCAAAACGATCAATGCGATTATTGAACGGGACAGCAAAGACACGACTTACAAGTTTGCCCTGTTACGCGGGGTCATCGAGATCTCGCAGGAATACCAGCACTTGGGAAAAGAGGCTGGGGATTTTATCTCACTCCCTCTTGGGCTCCTGATTGAGAAATGGCTCCTGTATTATTATCCGATTATTGAAAGTCAGGATTTTTTGCCGCAGATGCATGGGGAAAAAGCAGATTCCACGCAAAAAAGGATCTCCTTCCGGCCACTGTTTAAGAAAGTGACAGATTATTATGCAGGAAAGGGCGGGTTATCATTCTTCTATAATGATTATGTAAACGGATCCGTCCCTCCCGAAATTTCTCCAGCATTTGGTGCATTGATTGCAAAACTCAAAACCACGATAACATCCATGCCTATGAAACATTTGGGCCGTTCACAGGGACACCGGGATTTCTCCATATTTTCATATAACCATGATGCCCGGAGGATACCAGCCGGAACACCGGTCGATCAGGAGTCGGTAGTCCACTATTCCGGGACATTTTCTTTCCGGAACGATCTGTTCCTGGTATTCCAGTACCTTGGCAGTTTCATCTCCGGCGATGATTCGCTGGTTTATCAATGGGCAGAGTTTACGAGCAAGGCAAGCGGAGGAGCAGTCGATGCTGCCTCGGTTATGGAAACATTAAGAATCTTGCCAGAAACCAGCCGGGCGGTGAATGAGGCAAGACAGGTCTATATGAAATTGTTCCAGAACTGCCACGCCATTGAGTGTGTCTGGTCAGGAAAGCCTATCAATGATATTGCGATGCTCCATGTGGATCACATGATCCCCTTTTCGGTCTGGAAGAATAACAATCTCTGGAACTTACTGCCGGCACTGGAAAGCGTCAACGGGAAAAAGCGGGACCGGATTCCCTCACCGGCGTTTATCGACAAGAGATCTGATGCGATTGTCACGTATTGGGACAGCATGTACGATGTCTATCCCAAACGATTTTCCCGGGAGATTAATCTCGCCCTGACCGGTTTACATGAAAAGATGACTGGCTGGCTGGATGTTGCACTCGAACGGCTCGGGGAGAAATGCGATTATCTTATTGAGGTCCGGGGGTTCGAGGCATGGAGCCTGTGAAGTGCCCGTTCTGTAATCCGGTCGCTGATGATATCGTAGCTCGGAATGAACTGTGCTATGCGCGCTGGGACCGGTTCCCGGTCAACAAGGGGCACCTGCTCGTGATTCCTTTCCGGCATACGCTGGATTTTTTCTCGATGACTTTGGAAGAGAAGGTGGCTTTGATGTCTTTGATTGATTCCTGTAAGGATGTGATTGAAGCGGAGTTCTCTCCTGCGGGGTATAATATCGGGTTCAATGTTGGTACTGCGGCCGGGCAGACGGTGATGCATTGTCATTGTCATGTGATCCCGCGATATGTTGGGGATGTGCCGGATGCGAGAGGTGGAGTAAGGGGGGTTGTGCCGGGGAAGAGGGGGTATTGAGGGGGGGTCTTACGCTTATCGGGGCTCCGCCCCTTGCCGCGTGGGCTAGCCCCGATTACTTTTTCATAAAGTGGAGATTAAAAGGGAATTTTCCCGACTTCCCATTCCTCATCAAAACTTGCAAACACACAGCCGTCAAGTTCTACCGGCAAAATATTACATTTACTACTTAATTCCTGTAATTTGTCGAGAATGCTATCGTACCAAAACGGAGTTGAAAGACGGGTATTGATGATATTTCGCTCAAGGGAACCGATATGTACTCCATCCAAGTACAGAGGAAATTGATTCGCAATAATCCAGTTTACGAACCGGCTGTCAATTGGTATTTCGTACCGCGTCAAACCTAAAAGCTGGAGGTAGTTCCTTGACTGTTTTGGCCCAATTCCCTTAAAATAAAAGTTGAAGTTATTGGCGACTTCTCGCTCAAAGCTTTTGTGCGAGAGCTGAGGTTCTGTTTTCCGTTGGTCCTTTAAAGGCTGAAGCCATCGGTCGAGTTTCTCCCAACCTCCACCATTTTCGAGCCACTTTAGATTGTGAGTTGCGAAGTTAGCGATTTTATTTTTGTACTGAATACTCGGATTTGTACCAATTTGGTTCCGGATAAAATCCTCAACATCTGATTGTTGAACGCAGATCTCATAAGTGAGAGGATAGGGTTTTTGATTCTGAAAAATTGCGATCGGGGAGTTTGGTCCTGATTTTTGGCGGGTCGACAAAAGACAGTCGAACATACACTCCCAGATGACCTCCCGGTTGATTTCGGGAGGTGGAAAGTCGATGTTATCCTTGACTCGCTTCCTCGCGTAGATCTTTGACTTATTTTGTTCAATGAAGTTCAAAGTTTTCTTGACATCTTCCTGAGATATTTCCCAAATGAGAGGCACCTTTTCACCACATTATCAGAATAATTCTCAATAGCAATTACAAAGAGGGTTAAGGTAGGTTGTGGGAATTGTAACTCTCTTTCAACTTGTTCAAATGAGTATATTTGATAATTCCTTCGTGTTGCAATCGTCCGACAACAATACCCGGATGAATCTTAATCTCTGAAGCAAATTCCAGGACTGATTTCTCACTTTTTAATTTTTTCAATTCGTTCGAATATTTGGAGGGAATAAGGAACTCGCTTGCCCATTTATCTGCTTCACGTTCTTCTTTCAGGTCCACTCTTTTGCCGTCAATCTCGTCAAGAAAAATTTCTTTTTTATCCTGTTTTAAAAGGTGAGCTACCTCATGGAAAAAAGTGAACCAGATTCGATCATTTGTCTTGCCATAGAGAGATAACTGGATTATTGGTTGATTGGGTTTCAGCCACCGGGCAATTCCGCTCACATGTGCCCGGGGAATAGACGGAATGATTACTAAAATTACACCGGACTTCAAACAAATTTCTTTCAAAGTATCCTCAATCTCATTAAAGTGAGAAAGAGTAAGAGGTCGAATAGTTTCCAAAGATTCTTCAAAGGTGCTTTTACTGAATTTTGGACTGTCGATCTTTTCCGCTTCAATTTCCCCCAGCCGGATCCAAGACGAAATCGCACCGAAATCACTTTGATCCGCCCGGGTGCATCTGAATGATCCAGACATTTTCGTAATATGTGCCTCCCATGCTGCGGGAGATGCTACCTTGAATAATCGTAATAGATCATCGACAATTTCAGCGAAGTATTTTTTAGCTACTCTTCGAGTCGGAATATATCCATGTTGCATCAAATCATGGATTGGCAATTTTTTTGCCCATTCACTCCATGATTCAAGGCGCTTGATTTCATTTAACCTGGCGAGATTCTGTTGATATTGTTCCTCCCGGTTCAACCAGAATTCTGCAGTGCTTCCTAGTACACGTTCAAGTTTCAGAGCGGTATCTCTTGTTATGGGTGTTTTTGCTTTGATGATTTCGTTGACATGTTTCTGAGACAACTCCATCCTCATCGCAAATTCAGCTTGCGTCCAACCGCGTTCTTCCAGGAGATCGGTAATGGTCTCTCCAGGTAATGAGACCCAATCCGGCGTGAAACGCTTCATTTTAATAGTCATGGTAATTTCCGATATAGACAATGGTGATTTTGTTCACTTTAGACCAGTCAATCCTGCCATCTTTTGTTGGAACGGGTGAGTTCGCCGGGACGAATGTCAAACGAACAAGTCCAACAAGGGACAATGAATACTCTCCAGTACGCTCTCTTTTAAGCTCATGAGGATTTCCGGCGGGCAAATCTTTCGCAAAAGGAGCGGCCTGAATTTCTGAAAGACGGGTTCTCAATTTCTTTGCACATGGAGTACCGAGTTTATGATTGGCTTCTCTTTCGCTTTCACAGATCGCCTGCAGCTCCGGAGTCTTAAAGCCAACGATATCCATTTACGGCAAGATATTATTTACCTGGTAGGTAAATAACACTGTCGATAGGAACTATCTAATTTGTAAATTTAATTTCTAATAAGCGAGATTTGGAAAGAATGGGATGGCTCTGACTATGATCAAGCTCCAAACGGAAACATGGGACAAACTTGCGGATACCCGGTCAGCAGGGGGCACCTGTTGGTGATGCTGTTCCGGCATACTCTGGATTTTTTCTCGATGACTCCGGAAGAGATGGTGGCTTTGATCTCTTTGATTGATGCTTGTAAGGATGTGATTGAGACGGAGTTCTCTCCTGCGGGGTACAATATCGGGTTCAATGTCGGGGAGGCGGCCGGGCAGACGGTGATGCATTGTCATTGTCATGTGATTCCGCGATATGTTGGGGGTTGTGCCGGATGCACGCGGGGGAGTGAGGGGGGTTGTGCCGGGGCAGGGAGGATCTCCCCAGCACTGAACGGAAGAACATATCAGGTACCGGATATTATCTGGATTTAAAACCGGCTAATACCGATACTTCCGCTCTATGCGACCACAGCGCCTGTCATCCCGCCGGGAAACGAATACTCGTACAAGATACCGGCTGCCCGTCGTTTTTTGCTGTTGCGGGTTATCTATTTTGTATCGTGCGGTCCGCTTCTCTGATCCTCATCATCTTTTGCGAATTCTTCTCAGGTCTCGTGGACCCATCGCTTATAGCGTGGGGGTTCTTGTCGTATTCTGCGAGATTTGGGTACTGTTCGTTGGTAGCGGCGGGAGTTGTTCGCGGTGTGGATCACAAAGGGCGGCAGGACTGTTGAAAGAGATTTTTGTGACAGAACCTGTGACGGAATTACAAGAGATGGATGCAGAAATGGAACGAACAAAAATGGATAAGATAATTATTTTA
>JAURZP010000450.1 GCA_030653335.1 Methanoregula sp.
TGAAACCGAGCTTTAAGCTCACCTTTTAGGGAGAAGAGAATCGCAACGAACTCTTTCCGGGTTTTCATATATGGTATGTAAGCTTCATAGTGTATATTAGTGCAGCGAAAAACGAGGAAATCAATTTCTACCTGAAAAAAACATCCGACATCTCCGGATCATAATGCTGCCCGGTATTTACCAGGATCTCGGTATGATCCTTCCGTAGTTCGCGGGAGACCGGGGCGCACTTGATGAATTGTGGGCGGCACCGACAATGGTGACGATTTTCATTATAATTCCTGTAGTATTATTTGGATTATCCCTCTTTCAACAACAAAGCCTGATACCCTGCTTGTACAAAATGATGGTCACTTGTCAGCGCGTCTTGAATTTTTAGTTCCTGCATAACTTCAAAAGAGATGCAATCGGTAAGGCTCCATGCTTTATCAAGCCGTTGTTCGTAGAGCACCCATCCTTTCGACCACAAAACAGAATCGACAAAGACAATCTCAACCCGTAATGAGTTTTCAATATTATGGAAAAACGTGATTACCGAGGGTTTGAACAATGGATCACAAAGTGCATTTGCCGTTTCCTCAAGTACAGCAGAAGTGGTGAAAAACCTTACTCCTGCTTTCATCCGTTTTTTATAGAGTTGATCTGCAGGTTCATGGAGACGATCCTGCCGGTTCAACAAAGCGATCCAGCAAACCGTATCAACAAAACAAACATTATCCTTCATGGACTCCTCGTTTCGGCAATCCATACAGGTAATGGTCGTGCTCTGTTGCAAGATCCGGGATATCTGTAGTTACAGCAAGGGATGAAATATCAAATGCCGAATCCTGCTCTACATCAGAATCTTCCGGAATAGACTTCAACGTTATAGTATATTTTTTTCCGGCCTCAAGATGAACGGGTCTGGATGGCCGGAATACGGATCCATCAAACACAACTTCCATTATTTTTGTCATAGTAAGAATCCCTCAATTGTCCAGTAGTGCTTATCTGATTTCTGATGATAACTATTGTCTTTCTGGTACTATAATATTTCAGATCATTATAACCGGCATCGGTAATTCGGATTTTAAACACGGATAATTAGTATCGGCACAACGAGGATGACAATATCGTTCTGAGAAGGCGCACTTGACAAACTGGGGTCGGGCTCCGACAATGGAGACTAACTTCATCACGACTCCTGTAGTATTGTCCGATCTTGTGTATCAACAGAATAGAAATCAGGTGTCAACGTCGGTTTATTCCCGGGTGTTTTCTGATGCCGGGCGGGATCAAAATGATAATTTTTTCCTTGTATCGGTGATATTGGTCGATCTGATCAACCGGATGCCTCCCAATAGCATCCATTAGCGTACATTTTTGACCAATTATCAACCCCGGTTCACCTCAAATCACCCCAAAATGGCAACTCTTAAAAACTGCGTGTCGGAATTCCCCCGTTTCTGCAACCTAAAGCCGCTCCGGACAGCAAAAGACCTTCATGGGGTGTGCACTCTCACGACGGAGACAATTGCCACAAGGGAAACCCCTGGTCT
>JAURZP010000454.1 GCA_030653335.1 Methanoregula sp.
GGAAGGGACCGGTGACGACCAGGTGATGAACCGGATGCTCACCTGCTGGATTGATGAGTCGCCGGAGCAGGATACCCGCGTTCTCGCATCAAAGCAGGAGAAGGAGGCACAGGACCCGGACACCTTAACGGGAGAGTCTCCGGATCTGGCAGTCTGTAAAGAGATCTGGGAGATTTTGCACGGGCAGCTGATCTGGGTGATCATTCCCTTTTCAACACAGATCCGGTTCCAGACCATCAGCAACCGGCGCAATCCCGATATGCTCTACGATCTGATCAAGAGCCATGCGGCACTCTTCTTCATGCAGCGAGAGAAAAAGAGCGGTAGTGACGGGACGCTTTGCGTGTACGCGGATGAATCGGATTTTACTGCGGCAACTGAAGTCTTTACGCTCCTGAACGGGACTGCGGGAGGACAGGAATCGAAGATGACAAAGAAAGAGTCGGACCTGCTCGTGACGATTGAGAAGGCGGCGCTCACCGAGTTCACCATCCAGGATCTGCAAAGGTTGACGGGAGGATCCTACCTGAGTATCTACCGGATGATAAAAGGCTATGACAGCCGGGGGAAGAACTACACGGGTCTCCTGGAAAAATGCCCTGCAATCTCGTTCACCGACCGGACGATCACGCTGACCGAGGAGAAGGGGTATTCGGTCCGGCGCAGGACCGAGGCGTTTTTATGGGACCGGGAGCTCTACCGGCAGTGGATGAACGGCGGAGCATGCTGGCTTGACCACAATCCGAAGAACAATGACGATGATGCCGATCATTTTCAGCAGTTTCAGCAGGTTTTCAGCAGTTTATCAGCAACTGCTGAAAATGAGAACGCTGGTTCCTGCGGCCCCGTTTCCAACAAAGGAGATGATTGTACTAATAATTCTATACTAAGAGAAGGTGGTTTTCAGCAAAACCGGAATAATGCAGGTGTTTTGAAATCTGAAATGAATTCGTCTCAGTATCTGCATAATTTGCGATCTGCTGAAAACGAAAACCGATCTCTGCCCGGAACTGCACAATTGGATAAACCGGTGGCAAATTCCGCCCCGGGTTCTTTCAGCAGCCGTACGAAAGATGCTGAAAGTGTGCTGAAAACAGACACGGTTGCTGAAAAACCAGAACCGGCCCGGTCCATTGATGTTCGGGATTACAAAAAACTCGATTCTTCGGAACCAAAGACCGCGTGTTATGTCTGCGGGAGGAAAGGCTCCTGGTTTATAGAAAAATATACCAATGAGCGTAGAGCCCGACCAAAGGATCAGCAGAATGCCCGGCGGGTGTGCCGCTCGTGTTTCAATGATGCGGTGAAGGTAGAGCAGATGGCTTTAGTCCCGTTGCCGGGGACGGTGGATGTTTCCCGGTGTGAGCGGGTTACTGCGGATGT
>JAURZP010000459.1 GCA_030653335.1 Methanoregula sp.
ACATCCATGAGATCGGGCACTTTTGCCTCAGATGCACCGAATGAATGAAACATCTGTACGGGGATCTTCAGATCTTCGAAAAACTTCCGGGTAAGCTCGGGGTATTCCGTGGTCACCCGGCTGTTCGGCCGGATCTGGGAGACATTCTCAATTGGTTCGTCGCGGTGGACCGCGATCACGATCTTCACGTTGCCTTCCCCGGTCTTGCTGTACGAGAGGTTCGCTACCTCCACGACATCGGAGTTTGTCTCGTTCACCCAGTCGAGACCGGAGATACCTATATCAAAATACCCCTTCTCCACATAGGTCGGGATCTCCTGTGGCCGTAAGATCTTGATCTTCCCGATCCGCTCATCTGCAATGCGGGGGTTGTAGTCACGATCCGTGCGCCTGACTTCAAGGTCTGCCTCCTTAAAGAGCTGGAGTGTCTGTGCCTCAAGGCTGCCTTTCGGGAGTGCGATGGTAATCATACGGTACACTGTTTGCGGTAAAAACAATAAAGATGAGGGGTGCAGTGTGTGGCAGAATTCACTCAAACTTGTGTACCACAAGCCCGCTTAAGAGCTTGGGCTCAAACCACGTGGACTTGGGGGGCATTATTCCGCCGGCATCAGCAATGGAAAGAACCGTCTCAACCAGGACCGGCTGCATGGCAAACGCGAGCCTGTATTGCCCATTGTCAACCAGTCTCTCAAGATCTGCAACCGGGCGGGCACCCCCAAGATACTGGAGCCGGGCATCGCCACGGGGATCGGTAATCCCAAGCATACCCTCTAAAACCCACTGCTGGAGCACTGCCACATCAAGCGAATCCAATGGTGTCGCATTCTTCTCAAGCAGGCGGGTGCACTCGTACCACTGGCCACCGAGATACATATGCACGATATGGTAGCGTTCTGGTTTCTTTATCTTAGGTTTTATGTTGTACCCGCGCCCGTCAACCCTGCCGTACGGTACTACCTCAAAGTATTTTTTTAAGTCATCAAGGAATGTATCGTGGGAGTACATACCAAGATCCGTGAGCAGCCGGCTGTACCCGTGGATCTTCACCTTGTCGGCGGCAAACATGACTCCCATGAACCGGAATACCTCGGCATCGGAGGGGATATTTGCTGCAATCCTGCGGTCTGCAACATTCAAAGCCGCCTTTGCCCGGTGATGACCGTCAGCAATATAGAGCGAGGGAAGGGTTGCAAAGTGCTGCTCGATATGGGCGAGGATTTGTACGTCGGTGATCCGGAAGATCTGGTGAATACCCCCCTCATCGGTGCGCACTTCTGCATCGGGAATTGCGCCCCCGGAAACCTGTGCATTGATGAGCGAGTAGATCTCCCCGCTGTTCCGGTACAGCAGCACGACTGGCCCATTGTGCGCTTTTACTGCTTCGATGTGGCGGGTCCTGTCTTCTTCCTTATCGTACCGGGTCTGCTCGTGCCTGCGGATTCGGTTCTGCCGGTAATCTTCCACATCAAGACAACAACAGAGACCAAGGAACGTTTCCCCGCCCTGCTTCACCCGGTAGGCATACATGCCGGGCTCTGCGTCCTTTTGTATCTTACCTGTTGTCTCAAGTGCGGCAAAGTTCTCATGCGCCCGCTCGTATACTTTGTCATCGTGAGGATCGATACCGGGCAGTTCAGCATCCGGTCTGCTCACGCGCAGGAAACTATCGGGTTTTTTCTCAATGATCCTGCGGGCTTCTTCTGCCGTCACGACATCATACGGGACAGCAGCGATCGCCTGCGCACATTCGCGTGTGGGGCGCACCCCGGAAAAACAATAGATCCTTACCATACCAACACCGCACTTAAACAGGGGGACACAGTTGCTCTCAAAGTTGGGTGTGATCCCTTATATTTCCGCACACACCTTTTCGTCCGCTTAAGGGCAAATACTATGACTTGCGGGAACCCAGCAGTACTGCATAAACCCCATCGCAGGGGACCCTGATATGATCCGACCCCATGATCTTGTGACTTTCCCCTTACCGCAGATAAGGCGGGCTATGCCTTTTGATCTTGCGGCGATAGTTGCAATAGAGAAAGACTCGTTTATCGACCCGTGGGAATTGTCCGTCTTCTTAGAGGCACTCACCTATTATCCGACAACCTATTTTGTCGCCGTCTGTGATGGGCAGGTGGCAGGTTTTGTGGTGGGGGCAATTGAGGATAACGGAGAGAATATCTACGGCCATATCTGCAATATCGGGGTGAGCCCGATGTACCGGCACCGGGGGATCGGCAGGTTGCTTGTGCGCAGGGTTGAACACCAGTTTGCAATTGAACTTGCAACCGCCGTCCAGCTCGAAGTGCGAATCTCCAATACGGCAGCGCAGCAGTTCTACAAACGGCTCGGTTACCGGCATGTGTTTGGGATCGACCAGTACTATGCGAATGGCGAGGATGCGTTTGTGATGATGAAGTGGTTCCGGTTTTAAGAAAGGTTATTTTTTCAGGGCCTCAAAAAGCCGCTTGTTTACGGTATCCCAATTCACAACATTCCAGAAATTCTCTACATACTTTGCCCTATCATTCCGGTAATCGACATAGTAGGCATGCTCCCATACATCGAGCACCATTATAATCTTAAAGGGGTACGTATTGACACCGTGCTTCTCGACCTGCATGATCAGGGGACGCATGGTTCCAAGGCAGAGGGTAAGTGCAGCCCAACCCGATCCTTCGGTACTGTTTGCCGCTTGGGTAAACTCTTTTTTGAACCGCTCGAACGATCCGTACTCATCAACGATCATCTCTCCGAGTTTTCCTTCAGGTGCCCCACCCCCGCCTTTACCTGCGGGCGCCATATTCTCCCAGAACATCGTGTGCATACGGTTTCCCCCCAGATGAAACGCGAGTTCCTTAAGCATTGACTTCATGTCAAGATCGATGTTCCCTTTTCGCGCGTTGTCAAGTTTTTCTAATACAGCATTTGCTCCGTTGACATATGCCTGGTGGTGCTTGTTGTGGTGAAGCCGCAGCTGCTCTTCGGATAACGCAGGTGCAAGGGCTGCATAGTCATATGGCAGTGCTGGAAGTGAATACATCTTGGATACTGTCATCTGATTTCAAACTCCTTTGGTAGAGAGGGAGTAGATGTCCGGACACAAAAGGTTTTAGGATACACCAGGTAATCTGCCGGTTCCTTTAAGAGAGCACGTCGATGGTGTTCGTTGAACTCCAGGCTATCCCGGTAAAATTGTGATGTGCCCGAAAAAAGCCAGAAAAGATATTTTTTTATCCCCTGCCGAGCTTCTGGTGTGCCCGGGCAAGGTGCTGTGATGCAAGCGCGCCTAGCAGGGATAGTTCCCCGGCAAGAACACCGGCAGCGATGATCTCTGCAAGTTTTC
>JAURZP010000436.1 GCA_030653335.1 Methanoregula sp.
TGACCATCCCACGCACATTGTCATACTGTTCGCTGTTAAGAACGAACAGGCACCTCCGTATTCACCCTCTGATTGTATTCATCGTGCGTTTCAACAATTACGGTATACTGGTGCATAAAGTTCCGCTTAACCGTGATCAGGAATACGGAGTTTTGTTTTTTCCGGATCTGATCAGCGATGGTTTTTGGGATGAGGAAGAGCGGGATACCTTCGATTTGCGCTGCGGTGGCTGATCCGTTTGCCGCTGTTTCAGGCACGGGCAACCACTCTGATCCCATTCTTTACGCCTCTAAAGCAGAACACCGGGTCGGTTCGTAGGAACAACCGTACCTCACACCGGATGTATTGTTCGTTTTGCCGGGTTGTCAGGATCTGGTTGATCGCTTGTGTGCACCTCCATCCCAGCGACAGTATTGTGCTCTTTGCCCGAATTGAGCCCCAGACTATGATGCAGCACGTCTCATCAAATCGCCGCATTTTGATAAAATTCAACGGGGCGTAGCGTGAGACGAAATGATCTGATAAGTGCACACGTTCGCAATCCTTTTTCAAGAGTGCTCTCTGTACCCTGTACGGTATCTGGCAATGTTTCAGAAGTACGGAATGTGTCCTGTCTTGTATCTGGTGATGTTTCGGGCGTACTTTCGGTGCATTGTCCCGAATCAGGCGATGTTTCAGGAGTAATTTCGGTGCCCTGTACCCTATCTGGCGATACCGGCTGGTTGCTATCATACTTCACCAATTTCCAGGTGATCAGCAGGCAGAATGAATGAAAATTGGGGAATTTCCCGCACACTGTCCATCAGCACCTCAAAACAGCAAAATCCATGCGACAGGAAATAGAGCCAGATCTCGCAGTGGAGCCCGTGCTCTTCGGCATGCCGTGAAAGATATTTGCGATATTGCACGAGATCCTTTGTGCAGTGCGATTCAACGGTTTGAACCGTTGGGGGTCTTCGGGATATTTTTCTGATTTTGATATGCCGGTTCTCACCGGTTCCCCTGGAGGCAACAAGATGTGCCGGCGGGTACCGTTTGTTGAATTCGGGTGGGATGGTCCGAACCGTGTAGCCGTGTATCTGGAGCAGTTCACGGGCTCCCTCTTCGATAAGCTTACCGCGACGGCTGGTCATGCGGTTGCACCTTTAATAAAAGTGCCGGAGTGACTGCTCATGCGGCTGCACCTTTCTTGGGAGCGACAGCTCGTCATGCAGATGCCCCTTCCATAAGTGCGACAGGAGCGCTTGCGCCCGGGAAGATCTTCCGGAACGCATTGGCAGAAACCTCGTAACACTGGAACCTGCCATCAGCGGTTGCCACCCAGATTTCACCATGGAAATGGTTTTGCTGGGGGTGGCATGCAAGCTGCTTGCGGATCTCACGGATCTCCCTGCCGCAATGCATTTCAACGTCAGCGAAACTGACATACGGTTTTATGGCGATTTTGATCTGTATGAACCGCACGTCTGCGTTGCCCTGGAGCGCGATGAGATGTGCGTGAACCTGTTGCCGGACGGGGAGTTCTGCTACGATAACGACATCGTAACCCGCCGCTTCAAGCAGTACTTTTGCGTTCCGGCAAAGGATTGTCATCCGCCGAGATGCGGTCATGCGGTGGCCCCTTTACTGGAGGGCATAATCCCGGTTTTGTTTTTGGATGATAGGATCCCGGAAAGGATATTCGGGATATCTTTGCTGCGTGCGATCGCGTGGTAATGGTCACGAGGATCCATAAAGTCTTGTGAGTCCATCCAGATAATGCCGAAAAATCCGGTATTCTGTTCGTATTTATCGTCTGTTTCCTGTGAGATGATGTTATTCCTAATTCCGGGATATCTGGTCTTCTGTTCATGGAAATCGATCGTTTCCTGTGTGCTATTTTGAGATACAGTAAATGTTTTTTTCATTTTTCCTTCCGGTTTTTTAAGACTAAGTTCCACCCCGTTTTTATGACAAAACAGAGCGATTTTTGAGATTTTTTGTTTCCTGAATTGAGAGAAAAAGCCGGTTCTTAAGTATCCGGGCAGAGCCATGGCTAACTGTTCACTGGACAGAACCTGTGAGGATATAGCGGGTAACCTATCGGAGAGTTACTGCAAAAGATACCCGGACACCGGCAGACTGGCGACTAATATCGATCAGGAAAAAAGCTAAAGAGCGAAAAGACCGGAGAGTGGTCACTGGTGATTTTGTACTGCTTCTCCGTGTCCAATGCATTCCTCAGGTTTGAATAGACAATGAGCAGTGAAATTATCGCAGCATGGACTGAGCAAGCGAATGTGAGGATATAATGAAGAACGGCAACCAATTTTGCTTTGATCACATTTACCGCCTCTTTTCCCCGCGCTTTCAAATTTGCCACGACAGTAAAAATCATTGTCAAAGTCAAAAAGGGGTGTGAGATATATAAACTAATCGAAATCTGCGCGAAATTTGAGCACAATTTGGGTAAATAACTCCCGAAAAAATGTATTTATGAGAATTTAAGTTTAAAACGCGGGAATATTTTTCTAAAAATTTATTTGCGCAGATGAATCTTATGGTTAAGGATTATTTGGGGACTGAGCGTGCCGCAATGGGATGGGATAATGGGCAATCCCGAAATCATTTGACCATAACAAATTTTATGCACTTCACATTGCAATATAGATATGTGAATAAGGAATCGGGAATTGATCTGCACGATCTCGTCATACGGAAACGGCAGGAGATTCTCGCTATCGCAAAGCGTCGTGGTGCGAAAAATATCCGTATTTTCGGTTCGGTCAGTCGACACGATGCTCGACCTGACAGTGATATCGATCTTCTGATTGATCTCGGGACCGGAGCGAAGCCTTCTGGATGTTGGTGGACTTGCCATGGATCTGCAACAGCTGCTGAATCATAAAGTGGATGTAATAACAGAAGCCGGACTCAGACCGGGAATTCGTGCCGATGTACTCAAAGATGCCCGCCCGTTATGAGAGACGATCACGAACGCGGTAATCGATATTATTGAAGCGATCGAACGTATTGAAAAGATCACTTCAAAGGGAAAACGCGTTTTTTATGATGATGAAATGGTCCAGGTCTCTAGTAATCCACCACCTCCAGATAATCGGTGAAGCAGTTCGTGCACTGTCACCAGAATTTCGTTCTATGCATTCAGACACCCCGTGGTCTGATATTATTGGTATGAGAAATATCCTTGTTCATCACTATTTCGCGATTGATAAGGATGCGGTCTGGAAAGTCGTAGAGCGTGATCTGCCGGCAATGAAAGAGCGGTTTTTATATTATCGTTGAATTGTATCTGCTCATATCGTTTGTACTAAACATTGTGCAGTATACTGACCGTTTTACATCACCGACAACCTCGCCCGGCTCAACGTCAAACGAGACATCCTTTGAGCGATCAGGAACTCTTCAGAGAAGAAGCCCGGTGGAACGGCGCCTTCACTGAATTGACAATCGCATCGCGGAGGGTGTGATATATTTCCTGCGAGCCCCCGAGGGTGTATTTCTTGCCGATTCCACGGACGCGGATGGGGATGTTAGATTCAGGGGAAAACAGAAGCATATAATGGAGTTCCTTCAATACATCTGATAATTGCACTTTTTATACATTGTTTTGGGCAGGAGCATCACTGGAGAGAATCCTCTCAATATCTAAAATGGGCGTTTCTCTGATAAGAAGAGATTTTATCCCCTTCTTTACTGCGTGGGTATGCATCCCCTGATCATCTGTAAAGAGCGGAATATTGTGCAGAAAAGCCAGTGAGATAAAGTATGCATCGAACCCGGAACATCCTTGGGTTGTTGCAAGAGCCCAGGCAGCAGTGAAAAGTTCTTCTTCACCAGAAAGTGTGCAGGAAGAAAAAAGCCTTGCTGCAATGATCTG
>JAURZP010000485.1 GCA_030653335.1 Methanoregula sp.
ACATACCCCGAATGACTCACCGAAGTAGAAGGCCGGGTCCCTCTCTTAGACCGGGTCATCTCCCGCTCGATCAGCTCATGGGTATGAACCTCGCGAAACAGCGGGGTGGCTTCATCGACCACGATCGCCATCTGCTCCAGAAATGGAGTGTAACACGCGAGATAGCCGCCGGATCGCAGCAGGGAATACGCGTGTCTTACATGCTCGGGCTGAATCTGGAGATCGAGATGCACCACATCATAGCTACCTTCCGCTGTAAGGAAATCAGCGGCAATCGCTTCCACATTGGTGAGTTTTGATTCGGTGATGTTCTTCATTGCGAGCGTGGAAAACTCCGGGCGAACCTCGTAGGTCTTGACCGTTTTTGCCACACCGCCAAAATAGATTGCAGCAATCCCGCTGCCGGTTCCGGCATCGAGCACATCATCGTTGTGGTTCATACCGGTATAGGCAATAACAAGCCCGATGTCCTTTGGGAGCATCGGGGCGCCGGACCGCTTTCCATACGTGAAAAAATCCGTTGGGCGCGGAATACGGATGGTGAACTGCGCACCGTTGTGTGTGGTGAGGATGTCGCCACCGGAAGTTCCCACTAACTGGCTGAGATCAATTTGTCCCTTATCGGTACCGAGCGAGCCCGGACCGGCCTTGACAAAAAATTCCCTGCCTTCACCGACAAGCAATACGCGATCGCCCGGTTCGATCATGAGCTGGAGAGGCGCATGATCGCTTCTGCGATATCGCCTTTTGTCGCTACGAGAGCTTCTTTTGCCTTCTCTTCAGAAACTTTTGCCTGTGCCGCTACCATCGTAATATCCTCTTTTAAGATCTCGGCCGCTGCCGGTTCAAACCGGATATCCCCGGTGATTTGGTACGTGGTGGTGCCCTGCATGGTCATTGCCTGGACCTCTGCAGAGTCAAAGACATAGTTGCCCTGTGGTGTCTTTATGACGATACTCTGTACATCTTCAATCGGCTCGACATTCATGCCGAGCTTCTTCATCATCGCCTTCATCTGGCGTGGATTGATATTTCCCGGAAGCATCTTTCTCACTACCCTGCCGTACTCTTACCGCTACTCCGTAATTAAATGCAAGCATCTCCGTGCCGGAAACAACTGCCGCGCCGCAGGCAATCAGCCGGTCATCGCCTGCTACAACCATTACGTCATCGCCCGCGCGGATTTCAGGATCCGCTGCGATCACATGTTTTGCAAATGCATTCTTTCCCTTTG
>JAURZP010000509.1 GCA_030653335.1 Methanoregula sp.
CAGCATGGAGAGTAAAACGATCGCAAAGATCCAGAGCGAGGGATACGATGCCCTTGTTAATGCACTTGGACCGGAGGATGCGATACGGTTTATCCGGAGTTTTGATCCCGGCAGTGGCGATTACACCCAGGACCGGAAAAAATATCTTAAGAATAAAACGGTAAAACAGATTGGAAAAGAAATTCTCGAATTGCAAAAATCACTCTGAATATTTTAGCCAGTCTCTTTTTTTCTTTATCACGACTTACCTGAAAACGTCTTCCCCAACACCGCCTGCGTCAACCGCTCAAATCGCCAACCCGCCGCCACTACGTTCATTCGCAACCGCACGCCGGATAGGAGCGGGATGGGGCGAACGACCGTGGTGCGTGGCATGGAGCAGGGGATTCCTAAAAGAATGCTCTAAATGTTGTCCCGGATTATTTCCTCGACACGATCTTTAACGTGAGCACGGTACTCTTTAGGACAAAACACATAGAATATCAACCTTGGATCCTTCGTGGGCAACAAAGTAGAAAACTCCTCGATCTCATGTAGACTTCCATCATTCTCCTCTATCAGGAATGGAGTTTTATCGGAAAGGATACTTTCGTTTGAGGATTTGTAAAGCGAATTCTCGATATTGTGGATATCTGCCATAATGAAATCTTTATCACAATGGCAGTCTTCTGCAAGAACTTCTTCCAATATTTTGTATTGTTCTTTTTTCATCTGTGCAATCTTCATCCGGAGGATCGGATCAGGTATGTGAGTGACTTCGATTTCGTAGCCACGTTTGAAGAGCTGTCGGTTCTCGATGGCTGATACGAGTATGTGGGCATTGCTACCGGGATTTTTCAGGAGCATTTGGAGCATTCTTGCATCATCAAGTGAGAGATAATTTTTAAGAAAATCCGGAGTTATCGGATCTAGGAATTCTTTTGAAATCACGTTGTCTCGAATTGCGATCTCCATTGCCCTCTGGAACATCTTGTCAGCAGCAGCCCGGGTATGATGATGATAGACTTGGGCATGCATCAGGAACCGTGCCAACCGGAAATTTTCGAGTGCATCCACCCCTTTTTTGTAGAGTGTAAGATAGGATCTGGTTCCGTCGTCTTTTTTATGGATGGTGTGCAGAATCCGTTCGAGATCGAAATTCCCGTAAACAACACCGGTGTGATATGAATCGCGGCGCAGGTAATCGATCTTATCGGCATCAAGATTACCGGAGATCAGCTGATTCTGAATCCGCTCACCATTCTCGGCGAATAAATCTATCACATCGTTGTTTGCCGGACCCAATGCATCCCAAATTGTACTCTCATTCCGGATAATTAACCGGGTTATTTCTTCGTGATTGATTAATTTCCCACAGATATCATGAAGTGCGGCTTCAAATACATGAGAAAACGGCCCATGACCAACGTCATGCAATAATCCTGCATACCGGACCGCCCTTACGTCATCATCGCTGAACTGAAGTTGTTCTGCCATCCTGCCGGCAATATGCATGACACCAAGGGAATGTTCGAACCGCGTGTGCATCGCACTCGGATAGACAAGGTGGGCATTTGCCAGTTGTTTGATGCGGCGAAGTCTCTGGAGTGGTGGAGTATCGAGAAGCTTGACTTCTGTTTCGGTAAGTCCGACAAAACCGTACAGTGGATCCCGGATCCACTTGGAAAAAGAGAGCATCGGTTACCCCGTAACGAGGGACAGTTCTTTTAATAAATTTACACCGGTTGTAATCTGGGGTTCCTGAAGTTTCCAATTGAGGGATTCGGCAATCTTGCTGATCTCCTCATATGTCATCTGCCGGTGTTCTTGTTTGATGATGTAATGGACTTTCGCTGCCCAAGATAGAACGTTGGGATCCAGCTTGGCCGTTTTCTTACAGATATCAACGATTTTTTTTATCTCTTCGTAATCATTGGGAGATCCTGCCTTCAGGAACTCTGTAACTTTATGACCTTCATCATTGAGCGTGTACGAATACCGTTTCCATTCGAAAGTTTCGTTTGCCTTCCTGTTGTCATCGGTGTCCATCGCCTCATCAACAAAGTGGCAGGAGGTTATTGTCTGGAGAGCGCCGGATACATCTGCGCTGTACGGGCCGTAGTAGTGGGGGCGGTAGGTTGCCTTGACTGCATTCCTGACTGTTCCAAAGTAGATGATCTTCTGGATTGCAGTCCGCCCGGTTATCCTGCCTCCCGCTGCATCGATCACCATCACTGCTGCTTCCGTAGGACTTAATGTCATATACCAATCAACCAACTATTTTTTTTTGAAATATTACAATTATCAAAAGAAACTACACCGCTTATTAAAGTTGTATAGGCGCGGTGTGAAAATGAAAAATAAATCATTACAATAGAGTCTATTCGTATGTTGATATAACAATCTTTTGATTGAATTCGCGGGGTGTACATTCGTTAACTGCGCTTTATTCCTGAGGATATTTTAAACAGTTGCGGTAAGTGTTCTATTCATGGTAACCCAATTATTCACAACTTCCCCGCAAACCCTAATCCCCCTCTCCGTCATCCGAGCCTCGCTACCACTCTCACTGACCCGGCAGAGATCAGATAAACCCGGACGGGAAGCAGCCCCAGGATAATTTCTTCAAGGCGATAGAAAATTGAATAACGGGAAAAAACCCGGTCGCCCCCACCCACGCAGGCGACCTCTTATTATCCCATCAGGACACTTCCAGGTCAGCGCTGTCAAAAACAATATAACCATCGTCCCGAGCAACGCTCTTCCTCGCGGTCGATGAATTCCTAATCATGATTAGTACTAACAACGATTAGGATTTTTAATGCGTTGCTTATTCTGGTGAACCGGAAAATCCCCCTCATTTTATCCCTGCCCCTCCCTCCTCTCACCCCAACCCCAACCAAAATACTTAATCCGATAAACAAACGAGAAGTCTAATCAGGAGAACCAAAAATGTCCTTTATCATCTCTTTATACGTTCAGGAAGGTATTGTCATGGCGAGTGACAGCCGCCTCACGTTAACTCATACCGAGCAACGAGGAAGTCAGCAGGTTCAGATTACCGTTCCTCAATCGGATGCAAATTACAAAACATTCCTTGCTCCGGGAAATATCGGGATATCTACGTTTGGGGCTGCAGATATTTTGGGAGTTCCCATCAGCGGATACATTGAGTCATTCATCAATGAAAAATTATCAGCAAATACGGTGGACGTTAATGACGTACCAAAAATGCTTCTCGATTATTTCAAATCCCTGTCACAAGTTCCGGATACGGGATTTCATGTTGCAGGGTACAGTAAAAAAGGGGGAAAACTCATTCCCTACCTCTGGCGGATTATTTTAGTCCAGAACGAAGTCAAAAAAATTAATGTACCCGACCAACAGGGGGCTGCCTGGGACGGTGAAGTTGATGTCATGACCCGGTTGATCCAGCCGGTGGGTCTGATTGGAACCGATGGAAACACCGTCCCCCTGCCGCCTTCGATTATCAACTGGACTTTTTTTACCTTGCAGGATGCCATTGATTTTGCCATATATGCGGTAAAAACCACCCGCGATACCATGCGTTTTCAGACACGCTTTAAAACTGTTGGTGGACCCGTTGATGTTCTGGTAATCAAACCTGAGAAAGCATTCTGGGTACAGAGAAAGGAACTCCATGCAGAAGATAATGAACTCTCCTTTTAATTTTTGTAATTCTGTTTTTATCCGGCGTTCACCGTTAAGGCAAAGGGGCGGAGCAGTCAGAACAGGGGAGCTCATCTTTCAAAGCGTTCGGTACCACCCCCGCCAACACATTAATCCTCCCTCCCACAACAATGCTCGCACAACTTCACCGCAGCCTTCCGGTCAATCCACTCAGTTCTCACCAACCCACACACCGGGCACTTCCCCACATCCGCAGTAACCCGCTCACACCGGGAAACCTCCACAGTCCCCGGTAATGGAACTAAAGCCATCTGCTCCGCTTTCACCGCATCATTGAAACAAGAGCGGCACACCCCCCGGGCATCCTGCTGATCCTTTGACCGGGCGCAACGCTCATTGGTATATTTTTCAATAAACCCGGAGCCTTTCTTCCCGCAGGCATATTACACGGTCTTTGGCTCCGGAGGTTCGAGTATCTTGTAATCCTGAACATCAATGGACCGGGCCGGTTCTTGTTTTTCAGCACCAGTATCTGTTTTCAGCACCAGTATCTGTTTTCAGCACCAGTATCTGTTTTCAGCACACTTTCAGCATCTTTCGTACGGCTGCTGAAAGAACCCGGGGCGGAATTTGCCCCCGGTTTACCTAATTGTGCCGTTCCGGGCAGAGATCGTTTTTCGTTTTCAGCAGATCGCAGATTATGCAGATACTGAGTTGAATTAATTTCAGATTTCAAAACACCTGCATTATTCCGGTTTTGCTGAAAACCACCTTCTCTTAGTACAGAATTATTAGTAAAATCATCTCCTTTGTTGGAATCGGGGCCGCAGGAAACAGCGTTCTCATTTTCAGCAGTTGCTGATAAACTGCTGAAACCTGCTGAAACTGCTGAAAATGACCGGCATAATCGTCATCGTTCTTCAGGTCGCGATAGAGTCAGCAGGTCCCGCGAGCCTCCTCACCCCCCACCTCGCTTGATATCGCTATTGGGTGGAACTTGTCTTGAGGTGGATCAAAATTGGATTGGCGAAAACACAAACATAGGGTTGCGTGGATGCCTCAGAGATCCGGGCCTATATACAGAGAGAGAGGAGGATGAGTGAAGAACCTGAATGAAAAGAATACAGGGGTTTGTGATAATCATAGAATAAACAAAATTTATAGAAAAAAATAAATAAAGACCAACTAAAGGAAAAATAATGTCTGATAATAAAATTGATAAAATACGAGATTGGTTAACTAATAATAAAATTTTTTTCGAAACAATAGGTGCAATCACCCTATCAATAATGGCACTTCTTGTATCGTTGGGAGCATTGTCAGTCATGGTATATCAAGCTCAACAAGTGGAAATTGAAAACCAGCCAGAATTTCTTTTTTCCGTAGAGACATATCCATCATCTGAAGTGGTAATAATCAAAAATGATCTACCCCTAAATTTTCCTCAAGATTATCTCATTATAAAAAATAATGGAAAAGCATTCAAAAATATGGTAATTGAATATGCGATAATTGGCACTTGTCTTTATTCATCTTATGATGAAAATAAAAATGTCACAAACATAAAACTTATCGAAATACCGCTTGACAAATCTACATATAGCAATATCCCTATTGATTATCAGGGTAAAATAAAAATTCCGCAATTGTTTGCAAACGATCTACGAAACCCTTCAGAAATTTTTAATTTAATAAAAAAATCATTCAATAAATACCTTGAACAAAAAGGTGATGAAACTTATGCGTTCACGCCTTCAAGATTTTTAAGTGTTACATATGATGATATCTATGAAAAATCTCATACAAAATTTTATTTTATTACAGATGATGGAATAAGTTCCCAAATAACGAAGGAAGATTACGAAAATCGGTTAAAAGATTTTAATTTCACAGAAACGCCCGAACATAGGTCATATTTGCTTTTAATACCCCAATTAGAATCAAATGCGACTGATACTAGTCCCTTGAACGATATGATCTTTGAACCGTGGTATAAATTAATGAAGAAAAAATTCGATCAAACTTAGATTTATGTCAAACAAGGGGCCTTTTTTTAAAAATTATTTATGGTGTGCCAATTTTCGATTGAATTTTCACTTCTACCCATGTCTTTGTGCCTAAGTAGCTTTCGCCCCTCGCCCCGACCTCCATATACTCCATAAATTACCAACTAATAATCTAAAAAATGAAACTCATCCCCATCTCCATCATCCGGGCCTCGCCACCACCGGTCCTGACCGCCGATTACACAAATCCTTTCAGAAAAAAGTATCCCGTTTATTCCATCCCAGCCTTTCGTACCGCAACAGCACACGACAACCAGCCGGCATCGGGAGTTAAGAAATACCTGCAGGAGCCGGTTCTCCTCTTCTCCATCGCATCCATATCGTAATAACTGCAGGAAAAGTCCGAACCCAGCATCGCAACGATCTCGTCCTGTGAATAGGTTGTCATCCGGTCAAGAGCGGTATAATCCCGGACATGGGAAAAAATCCTGTATGGTATAAATCGTCGCTCCTCGTTAACCAGCCTGCACGGTTTGAGGTGCTCAAAAACAATACTCAGGTCCATAAACAGACCTGACAGGGATTCAAACACCCGCTCCATTGCAGGCTTTTCAATATAGTAGCTGAGCCCTTCCATGACAACGATAAGCCTCGTACCTGCCGGATCACCCGGAGCTTTCCTGATAGCATTCGCAAGCTGGGTCGTGTCCGTAATGTCAGATTCGATGCAGTAGATGAACCTGCTGCGGTCCGGGACCAGTTCGGCATACCGCTGGTGCTTGTGGCTCATATTATTCCTGTCGACCTCAATGAAGCGGACACGATCGCACAGCAGCGGCGATAGTTCGAGAGCGAGCGGTGAGAACCCGGCACCAAGATTGACGATGGTTGTTGGTTTTTTATCAGCTGTGACCAGTTCTTCAACCGTATTTTTGATGAAATGCTTCCGGTTGACGATCACTTCCGCGTACCATGGACATATGTTGTTATAGCATTCCAGCAGCTGCCGGCCTGCGGAAAGATCGAGTTTCTTGAGATACGGACCCGTCAGGGGCTTTGGCTCGTAATACCTGCTTGCCCAGAGCATGACGAGTGCCGCTGTATCTGATACCGGGTAGGGTTTTTCATTTTCTGTCATGGTGAAAAAGACTTGCCTGTATCGTGTTTGTAGTATCTGTACAAAAAATCACCGGCTCACCAGTCTACTCTAACTGCAAGGCAATGATCGTACTGGTGCAGGATAGCAATTAAGGCAAAGCAAGAGAAGAGATCCTGTACAATGGCAGGAAAGACAGGACGTTCCGGTAACGACATTCACGTACCCGACCCGCGCTTGTCTCTTATGGGTCAGCCGGCCTGCGTCCCCCTCACAGAATCCGATGTGGAATCCGCAGCCCGGCTCTATACGGAAGTCTTCCTTGCCGATGAACCGACCTCACACCGTCATGCACTGGATCCGGCCCTGTTCTTCCCTTACGCACGGTTTTATATCAACTCTCTTGTCAGAAAAGATCTCAGTTTTCTCTCACGGCATGAAACGACAAACGAACTTGCCGGGTTCATCTTCTGTTTCGATCTGACTGACGATCCTGAGAACGAAGGTGCAGTGATGTCAGAATTCATTTCGCATTTCAAAGAGGCAGTCGCCATGATCCATGAACTGGAGGACCGGCATCTCAACCGGGAAGAGATTAAGTCCGGGTCGGTTCTGCATATCTTCCAGATCGGTGTCAGCCGGCAGTACCGGGAAACGGGGATTGCCCGGGCCATGATCCGGCGGGTGCTTGTCCATGCCCGGCAACGTGGATTCCGGCAGGTCATTGCCGATTGTACCAGCCCGGCTTCGAAAAGGGTATTTGAGCAGTGCGGTTTTTCGGAAATGGGTTTTTCTCCCTATGAATCGTTCAGCATGAACAGTGTCCGCTTTTTTGCCGGACTTGACGGGGGAATTTCCCTGATGGTGAAAAAAATCTGATCTGTCCGCTGTATCATAACCTCCTGTTTCATCTGTCAAATGGGAAAAATGCGTTTCTAAAAAAAAATCAACGAGAAAATAGTGCCCGCAAATAGCGATAATCGTGAACGGGGATATTCATCCGATTTTAGTTACCATGTGCCGCAGTAACCCGGCAGGGCACAAGAGGATCAAATCCGCCCGTACCGCTTGTGAGCCTGTTCGATTGTCATGATCTTCAGGATCGTGGTATCGTTACCGTCATGCTCAATAAACATGGTGTACCTGCGTGAGATATGCAAACGATACCGACAATCATACAATTTTTCAAGATCGCCAACCGGGGGCAAACCCCTTTCAAGACGAAAAATGTGCTCGCCAACAATCCGCCGATCCTTTTCATTTAACTGTTCAATGAACTTTTCCACATTCGGCTTGACATACAACATGGTCAAAGTCCAAGTCGTTTAGCCGCCTTACTCCAAGGTATTGAAGGCTCGTCAGCCGCCTCATCAAGATCGTTCATAAGACGTTGTTTTTGTTCGGCTGTAATCAAAGATCCAACAAGGTCATCAAATGTCTGACCGGGCTTCCTGAGATTAGATAACAGTTCCCAGGTACTCGGTTTAAGAGCTACTCTCTTGACAGCGATTTCTGCAGTCCTCATAATTCGTCCACCTTTTTTCTCCTTTTTGCATGTCACTCCAATGTGGGTAAAAAACGCTGATCATTTTTAATCTTTACAATCATATCAATCTTGTCAAGCATGAACTTTAAGGGAAACTAGACTTGCCGCTGGGGTATAAAAAAAGTATCTCCTGCCCCCACCGCTCACTTCGGTTTGTAGTAGCCCCACTTCTCAAGCGCCCCACGGAGTTCCTTTGATTTTTTTGCCTTCTCGTCAAGTGTGATACCTTCCTGCCACGCATCAATCGCCTGCATGGTCGCAGCTGCACCCGCCCGTGTACCTTTCGGGTGACCGTGGATGCCGCCGCTCACGAGCA
>JAURZP010000515.1 GCA_030653335.1 Methanoregula sp.
CCAGGTTCTTAACCGTCACCTTTCCGCCGCAGATAGCAGCGAGGGCAAAGAAGTACGAAGCGGATGAATAGTCGCCCTCAACCGTGTATCGCTGTGCCTTGTAGCGGTCAGCATTGCTGACAACGAATCGTTCGTAGCCGGTCCGGGTCACCTTTGCCCCGAACGCTTCCATCACGCTGATGGTGATGTCGAGATACGAGGCCGATGCCGGTGGTGCCGGTATGATGACCTCGACCTCTTTTTGTGCATAGGGCGCTGCCATCAGGATTGAGGAAATGAACTGGCTGCTCATGGAGCCGTCGATAACAACCGGGCCACCGAGTAATTTCCCGCTCACACGGAGCGGCGGGTAGCCGTTCTTTTGGAGGAACTCCACGATTCCACCAAGAGCCGGGAGAGCCCCGGCCAAAGGCCCGATCGGCCGCTCCTGCATCCGGGCGCTGCCAGTCAGGGTTACCGGGTAATGGCAGAGCAGGCCAAGGGTGGTCAGGAGCCGGAGGCTGGTGCCGGAGTTATCAAGGTCAAGGGTTGTCGGCCGGCGATTATTGAGGGTTCCTTTGCAGCCGGTGATAATGATCCTTCCCGGCTGGTCCTCGACTACTACGCCAAGGGACCGTAGGGCACCGGCAGTCAGCCGGGTGTCTTCAGCCTCCAGTGGCCGGAACAGGGTGGTCTTTCCCTCGGCAAGAGCGCCGGCAATGAGTGCCCGGTGGGTGTAACTCTTGGATGGCGGCGCAGTGAACGTGAGATCAACATCAGATATCTTTTCTAAGGTAACGATCATGGTTCCACCCCTATCTTCCGGTAGCAGCCGAGTTCCTTGACACCGGTGATGGTTTTGAGTTCTGCGATCGCTTCAGCAGTCTTTGAAGACCACGTGGTATCGAGGAAGAAGACATATTCACCGATCTTCCGTTTTGACGGCCGTGATTCTATCCGGGTAAGGTTGATGTTCCGGCTGGCAAATACCTCGAGCATGTCATGGAGCAGGCCGGACCGGTCCGCATTCGGATCGATGAGGATGCTGCACTTTTCCGGCGTTTTGTCCGGCAGGGGGATTGCAGAGATCCGGACGAACCGCGTGGTGTTCGAGGGATTGTTCTCGGTGTTCCGTACAAGAATTGGCATGTGGTAGATTTCAGCCGCAATGACCGGGATGAGGGCTCCCGCGTTTGGGGTCTTTTTTGCTTCCAGCGCACTCGACGCATTGCTGCTCGTGTGGATAATGGGCACGCCCCATTTTTCGATCGCATCGCTGCATTGCTCGTTGGTCTGGGGATGGGCGTAGATGACACGGATCTTTTCGAGCGGAACGAGTGAGGCGAGGTTGTGGTGGATGGACATGTACATCTCGCCCGTGATGAAGAGCGGGTGCCGTGCGAGGCCGTCGAGCGTCTCGCCCACGCTGCCCGCCTCGGAGTTCTCCATCGGGACAATGCCATCCCCGTTGCCCCGGGCCACCGAAGCCATGATGCCATTGATGGTGGGGAGAAGGATGAGATCTTCTGGCAGTGTGAGGTTCATCTTCAGCGCCATCTCGTGGGAGAAGGTGCCCTGCGGCCCGAGCGTGATCAGTTTCATCGGTTCACCATGTATTCGATCAGGGCATCGGTTGTCTTTTGGCCTTCCTCGCAATAACTGCCGAGATGGCGGCTGTTCCGCTCAAAGAATACCCGGAACAGTTCAGGGTCCTTTGTCTCAACGATCGCAGCGAGGTCCGCAACAGAACTCCGGCAGGCTGCAAGGACTTCTGGCACATAAGGATTCTGCTGG
>JAURZP010000526.1 GCA_030653335.1 Methanoregula sp.
GGTGAGCGTGGCTAAGTTCATGGATGACCTGCTGGTGAAAGTCTATGACCTGCCCCCGTTTTACAATGTGGAGAAACCCCAGGATCTGGTGGGCCATCTGGTGATTGGGTTAGCCCCGCACACGAGCGCCGGGGTGCTCGCCCGTATCATCGGGTTCACCCGGGCAGATGTGGGCTATGCCCACCCGTTCTTCCATGCCGCCAAGCGACGCAACTGCTTCTTTGGCGATACCATGATCGAGGTGTACGATGGCAGGTCATGGACCCGCTACCCGATACGAAAGTTTGTGCTGGAGAACTTTGACGTGAGCCGCCCGGGCATCGACCAGCTTGGCACCTATTACTCGGACCCGGCCCGGCCATATTACACCCGCACCATCGATACAAATGGCGTGATGCACATCCAGAAGATCACCACGGTTTCCATCCACCGGTCACCGGCAACCCTGCTGCGGATCACAACTGCGCTTGGAAAGGATATCGCAGTCACTCCCGATCACGCAATGCTTGTCTGGGACACTGCATACCTCCGGAAGATCAGGGCGCTCGAACTTAAAGCAGGGGATGCGGTGCCGGTGCTGGAGGGCATGGATGTGATCTCGGATCGTATCCGCGCTATTGATGTGGTACCAGCCCCCGAGGAGCGGGTGTACTGCCTGACGGTTGCTGATGACCATACAATGGTGGCAAACGGGATCTTCACCGGCCAGTGCGATGGGGATGAAGACTGTATCATGCTCCTCATGGACGGCCTGATCAACTTCTCCCGCTCGTTCCTGCCGCAGAACAGGGGCGGGTCCATGGATGCCCCGCTCGTTCTTACGAGCAGGATCGATCCTGCCCAGATCGATAAGGAAGCCATGAATGTCGATGTCTGTGAAAACTATCCTCTTGAACTCTACACCGGTGCTCTCAACTATATTGAGCCAAAGACGATTGCCAGATTCATCGACAGGGTCGAGAACCGTATCGGCACCCCCGCCCAGCTTGAAGGGTTCCAGTTCACCCACGACACTTCGGATATCTCGGCAGGTCCCATCGAATCGATGTACACCCAGCTCAAGACGATGACCGAAAAGCTCGAAGCCGAACTGGTGCTGGCAGAGAAGATCCGGGCCGTTGATGTGGATGATGTGGCAGAGCGGGTGCTTAACACGCATTTCATACGGGACTTAATGGGCAACCTGTCGGCGTTTTCAAAGCAGAAGTTCCGGTGCACGAAGTGCAACACGAGTTATCGCCGGATGCCACTTGCCGGCAAGTGCACGAAGTTCAAAGGAAAGCACCCGTGCAATGGGAACATCATTCCCACTGTGCACGAAGGTTCGGTGAAGAAATATCTCGAGATGTCCCGCGAGATCTGCCGGAAATACAAGGTTTCGGAATACACCAAGCAGCGGGTCGAGGTTATCGACCTTGCGATCCAGTCCACGTTTGGTGAGGAGAAGGTGCATCAGCTGGGCCTCTCGGATTTTATGTGATCAGGTGAGCTTATGTATATCTCTCACCAACAGTATCCTGCATAAAGCGGGGATAGCCAAGCCTGGCCAACGGCGATAGACTCAAGAGCTCTTGACCAAGTTTGGCAGAAGAGCACGTTTATCAAAACTCAAAGCCTTTTACGATCCTAAAACCAATATTATTGCGAGCGAGAATATCTAAGTGGTCAACAGAGGCGGACTCAAGATCCGTTCGCGCAGGCGTTCGCAGGTTCGACTCCTGCTTCTCGCACTTTTCTAAAATCTTTTTGCAAAACAAAAATGCTATCGTTTTGAGATAAAAACAATAATCCCCACAGAAAATTTCGAATTTTCTTTTACATTTCGTATCATTTTCCATAATTCTCTATAAAAATTCAACATTTTCCCTTAATTTTTCCCGCGCCCCAAAATCTCCCCAAAATTCCGGCCTCTCATCTGCCCCGGTTTTCAGGTTCCATCGCCATTTTTTAATAATTTAACCAATTGCTTCAGGCAAACATATATTCAATCGGATGCTTTGATGGATAGCACAATGAATCTGAAATCCTGCATGGTAACGGAGAGGGGGATGCAGCACTTCGTAAAATCGCAGACGCTTGCGGCGAAGCAGACCGCCATCCTCAATTTTATCCCGATGTTACTGTGCGTACTGATGGACATGTCCGACATGCCATCTAAGATCAGTATGCATCTGAACCAGGAACACGGAAAATTCTACTCGGGCATCCGTGCCTTCCTATCCTTGCCCAGGTCTTTTGCTTTGCGACATTGATCGCCGGTTCGTGAGCGCGATGCTCCGGTTTCTGTGATGCTCTGATAGGTCACCTGCCGTTTCCATAATGGCGGATTGTGATTTTCCCCGAGCACCGGCTCCAACCGGCTCGCCTTCATCGAACAGGTTTTCTGAATCTTGGATGGCGGGTATGGGCCAGCCCGTCATGGTATCGCTTGTGAACACTTCGAAAATTCGGTTAAAAAAAATGCAGAGTATTGTTTGTGAGCCCCTTCGGGTCACTCAGGAAGCTGTCGATGCTTATGAACAGCAGAGTGGTTTCCACGGCATTGGAAAGATCATGGTCGAGCGCGGTTGCTGGGTAATTGTTCCAAAAGAGGCGGTGGTCCCCATTCGACGGAATGGCCGCAACAATCCCGGAGCCCAACACGGCTCGCCGGGCGCTCCATACTGTGAACGTGCAATCTCTGCGA
>JAURZP010000536.1 GCA_030653335.1 Methanoregula sp.
CAAATACAACACAGTTGATGATAACCAGATACTCGCTAGTCCGCTTTTTGTGAACATCGATGACGAACTGTATTATCGTAAATATTCCTGCAATCATCGCAAAGAGGATCATTGTCGGCATCACAAAGAGACCAAGCAGGTATGCAATGCCGGCCAATGCGGAAAATACGATTGTTCTTTTGTAAGTTTGAATATTTTTCAGATCAATTATCTTCTCTTTCTCTGAAAGGAGGGCATACATATAGAATAAGCAGAAGAGGGTGGAAAAGAGGACTTCTGCGATATGGTGATCCATATAGCCATATAACGAGCGGTAAAAAAACTGTCCTGTAACAATGGCTGTAAATCCGGATGCCAGCAGACCGGTCTTCCAGTCCCCGCAGGTCTTACCCACCCAGTACATGATTACAACAATTGCTGCTGCCATGATAGCAGGAATCACAAGACCTACTGCAATGATCTCCGGCCGTGTTGTTGCGCCAGTTATCATACATCCGATGGCGATGATCATGGGGAAAAGGGGACCCCAGTATATAGTTGAACCCCCTGGGTACAGGACCATTGGATCGAACCAGGCATATCCAAGATTATTGGCAAGCATCTGTTCAACCTGACGCAGGTTATAGAGCGGGTCATCGCTTCCGACCATCATCAGGATATCCGTATTCCCCATCATGAACATAGGAATC
Organism: Methanoregula sp.; assembly: GCA_030653335.1. GTDB lineage: Archaea > Halobacteriota > Methanomicrobia > Methanomicrobiales > Methanospirillaceae > Methanoregula. The sequence continues at coordinate 690 of JAURZP010000536.1, forward strand.
AGACGGAGCCAGAGTGCGAAGAGTGAGAACAGGGTTACAAGGCCGATGATCAGATACGTTCGGCGGTTTTTTAGATTTAAAAGTACCATAAGGCCAACCTTTCGTGGGTAATAAATTTAAAGTTGTGATCATTAATAAATTTGGATTAATGCCACTCATAGGATCGATTGTAAAAGAGTTTCAAACTGGTGTGCTTTTTCTTTCCAACTGTATTTTTCAAGATTAATGGAAAAAGTGACCGGGTTATTCATCATGTTCTTAATCTCTTTAATGTACTCTTCCTGCGTCCGGTATACCGACAAATTTGGCCCCCCGATACGGGTAACATCAGGAATCGGTCGCATCAGGATCGGTTTTCCACAGGCAGAATATTCAAAGAATTTGTTGGGCAGTGCAATATCTCCCCACTGGGGTGGAGAGAGGGGGATGGTGCAGACATCCATGCAGGCGATGTATCCAGGGAGTCCGGCATAGGGTTTGGTCCCGGTAAAAATTACGTGATCTGAAACTTTAAGATCCGCAACCAGTTTCTTTAGTTCAGCTTCGTAATTAGTAAACAGCGAACCTCCAACCACCAGCATTTTTGTGGACGGATGATATCGGATCAATTCCGGAAGAGCCTTAATCATCTCATCAATGGCATACCAGCGTTCAACACTCCCGCAGAACCCGATGACAAAATCATCTGTATGAAGACCGAGTTCCTTTCTTTTTTCTCTCCCGTTCATCGGTTTGAAAATATCCGTATCTACGCCATTTGTGATAAGATCGGCCGAAAAACCATGTCTTTTTAGTTTTTCGACAAGTGACGGTGAGACTGTGGTAATTTTATCACTGTGAGTCAGGTTTCTTTTTGTAATTGCCCAGACACTTCTTCTGACTGCTTCTTGTAATACTCTGGATTTAAAATATGCAGCAGCAGAGTCCGGAAACCAGTCCTTGAGATCAAATACAACCGGCACCTGGTATTTTTTTGCTGCATGGATGACTGCTGTGCCGGCAAGCACATGGGCAGCAACCACTACTTCGATCCCGTTGTCCCGGATAATTTTGTTGAAGATATGGAAATGATACGGAGTATTGCAAGTATAATGCAACAGTGGACTGGTAAAGGGGAACTGTGTTGCCTCTTCTACAATGAGGCGGGTAGACCGGGTTTCCCCACGGCTGACATGAAAGTGGGCAACGTGCACTTCATGGCTACGGGCCAGTTCTTCGAATATGTAATGGTGGCGTGAAGGTATGGGGTGGTGGATATAGTCCTGTGTTGATACAAGAAGAATCTTCATGAGGCATCCGGGTTTTTTTAATGGATGTGATTATCGGTTTGACAGTTTTACCTGTTATCAGGTTTCATTATCTTTGGTAATTCCCTGATCTTTGCCGGTGCGCCAATCGCCATCATATGATTGGGGACATCACGGGTCACGATAGCACCAGCAGCAACGAGTGCGCCCTCTCCAATACACACTCCCGGTAATAAGGTAGCATTTGCCCCGATTGCTGCACCATCCATGACCTGTGGGCCATCAAGTCCACCGATACGGCTTGGAGGATACCGGTCATTTGTGAAGATTGCATTTGGTCCTATGAAAACATGATTCCCTATCCGGGTATTTGTCGGTAAGTATACCCGGCTCTGGAGGTTTACATCGTTTCCTATGGTAGTGTGACCATCGATCACCGTTGCCGTACCAATGGAAACCCGATCCCCGATCCGCGTCTCTTCGCGGATCACCACGTTATGACCCGTCTGAAAAAAATCACCTGTGATCACATCGCAATAGAGGATCGTACCTGAGCGGATCACCGAATTTTTCCCGATTGTAGTTCC
>JAURZP010000542.1 GCA_030653335.1 Methanoregula sp.
ACGATTTTTTTAAGGAAATTGAAGCATGAGCTACCGGGTCATCATTGATCCCGATCTGGCTTCCACCTGCAAGAAGCTCCGGGCTAAGAGTCCTGCACGGTACGAGCAACTCAAGAAAAAGATACGGTTCATTGTTGAAAATCCGAAATCGGGTAAGCCGCTCCATCCCCCGCTCAAAGGCCAGTGGAGGGTTCACATCGGACATTTTATCCTGTTTTTACGTGATTGATTCAAAGGAAAACACGATTATTTTCTTAAAATTAGTCCATCATGATGAAGCGTATAATTAATTTATTGTAGTGATTCCTTTTCACACTACCAATTCCCCACGAAATACCCTCTGCATCAGCCCCTCAAACATCCTGTCGATTGCGATTCCAAGCGCTGCTTTGCGGAATGCAGGGGGCTTAAAAAAACTTGTGAGAAGATGGGCAAACTGCTGAAGTAACACGAATGGTTAAAGGAACAAAGACTGGCATTTTTCCGTACAACTGATGGAAACTTATCGCCGTGCATGTCGGCAATACCAGGTTCCCTGGAACTTTTTACCAGTTCATCCTGCAACCGAAAAAAAAGGATTTTGATTCGGCCCGATATTTTTTACCTGCTCACGGTACTGCCAGCTGATAGCAATTCTCCGACTGAATCTCCAGTGGAAACAAAGGGGTATAAGAACATTTTGAAATTGCCGGATTGGCTCTTTAAGCACAATATTTCAGTAAAATCCGAAAAACCCTACCAGAACGGGAGAAATCATCTCCTTGAATCATGCCAATTTTCCTCAGCTCACAAGGACGGTGTGTACGCGATCCCGTTTGCAAACGGTGCGATCCATGCCGGCTGCCATCATGCAACACGTGGTGGCGGAAAGCAGCGGTGGAAGGAGCTGCGGGAACAGTACGAGACAAAAGAGGAGAAGGTAAAGTGCCGTGAGGAACGGTTGATTGCGGGGAAACGGGAGTGGGCGAGCGCAAAGACCGCAGCAGAAGGTGCCGGAATACCGAATAAAAGTGTTGATAAACCACCGGCGGATTTATACTATCCGGCCCCGGTTTAATAAGAACCTGATATCGCAGGTCCGCGTGAGTATGCCGGCACCGGTGCAGGAAACAATGCAGAACCGGCCCAGGATGGAACCGTTGAAGGTTCGTTACTGTTCAGGGATAGATCCCACTTAGAAATTTGGAACCCCTGACTTTGTCGGGTTATACCTCCCGCTTTGCACCGGTGTCTGGACCGGTGAGGGATCTATTGTCTGTACCGGTACGGGGACATACGTGACAACGGGTGCAACATCCTGTCAAGATTGGCATAACTGCAGGTGGTTGCACTGTCATTAAGCATCTGTTGCCGGATGCATTCATCCTGACCAGGAGCACAGCTGGCAACGGGCGACTGGATGAGACCTGCGGGCTGCCCGCGGAGGGATCCCTTAGGGATATTCATCGAACACCGGGCCGGCTTGCCACCGAATGACTGGTTCTCGATTTCGAACAGATAGCTATTCCCTTCGGTATTCAGGAGGCTGATATCAATGACCTTGTACTCCTTAAGATCGAAATTCTGGAGCTGTGCCGTCAGTTTGGATCCCTTGCTGCTGCCCTTCAGATAATCCGGGACAAAGTCCTTGTCGTGCTTTAACATCTCATTGATGCCATCGTAGGCAAACTCCCATTTGGACTGGGCCCTGCATCCGCCCGAATTGCCGCTGCCGTCACGGACGAGCAGGGGGAGTGGCCCCCTCACAGGATGTTGCCGGTCTCTTCATTGATGTCGACAATGCTGGGTCCAGGTATACTCAGGCGGTTTGCCTCCATGACATTGAACATAGATCCACAACTATCAGAAGAGACAATCCCGTCTCCAGATAAGGCAGTCTCCTCAGCGGTTGCGAATCCTGCCAGGAGGGAAAAAGCAGGCCAGGATAATGAGCATATTCCGGAACTTCATAAAAAAATTCTCCTTTGAATCATGAGGCCATAACGATGGCACTCCTCGTAATCATCAGGTTGGACGATGAGCATTAAAAGATTCGGGGTGAAGGGTGATAATAGGGTACCCTATAACTCTACGACATTGTTCAGACGGTATCTTCAATAACGATACAACCCAGATTGCAAGCTCACGCTTATCTGTGGGTAGAAAAGCCCCGGTTGACGCACCAGACCCCCGATTATGGCAAATCGCCTTTGACGCTTAAAAAAAGATTTGATTAAAACTCAGTAACCGTGCTAAAAAAAAATCAACAATGATCCACCGGCACTTTTTGTATGCAGGTGGTTTGATGCATCGAAGGATCTTTTCGTAAACGGTCAATATTTTCTGCATATGCCTGGTCGATTTTTATCCGGTAGGTGATCTGGTCCTCGGCAGACAACATTTTAAGAGACTTGTTTGCCCACTCAATTTTCTGTTCAAGAAGTGTAACAAATTGATTCTGATCGAGAGCGCCACTCATCTTCTTCGATTCATATATCCTCACCATATTGGGAAGGACTTCATTACAGACAGATTCAATCAGTTGGATATGCGGATTCTGCATAAAAAGTACTCTTAAAATGTTGATAGTCTCAATTAATAAACTTAGTTTTGTTGACAATTGTCAGTTAATGACAAAAACGTACCTTCAGTGCGTATTTTCATGCAATCATGTTGGAAAAGAACAATATATCTGACAGCAGGAGAGGGATTTTAGCATATACCAGATAAATTCAACGGGTCTGGTTTGGGGGTCTGTGGTGATTCAGGCCAGGTACTCAACCGGTCGTGTTGCTTAATCCGACAAGTCCTGCTTATCGAGCCAGTACATGTACACGATAGCCACAACAAGACAGAGGCCCACAAAGGCCGTTGGCATGTACCACTTCCCCGCAAGGTAACGTATCATGGCAGAGAGGACGAGCCCAAGGCCAATTCCAAGGAGGAGCATACTGGTTACAACTTTTTTATTGGTGAAGGTAACATAGAGTTGCTGGATATCCATAAAGTACTCTATCGGGTTGTTTGCCGGGGCGGGGGAAAAGGTTTTGGTGAAATGGGGGCCACATACACCACCGGGTCCAATGGCGGGGGGATTGGGCTGATGGGAAATGGCCATTGTTTTGTATCTTTCTTGGTGTTGGGGAGGGGCAGGATACGACAGAGGGAGTGCAGGCATATGACACCGACAGCAACATCCGGATAAAAGTCGAGACCTGGGCCGGCACCATAGCGGCACGGGTCTGGGGGGATGATGGACAACGAACAAATCATCACCGGAGCGTTTCACGGCACAGGGCTGCTCGCCTGTGTGATCTCCTCCGGACTCCTTGGAGTGTGGGACCTTGTGCCCGACCATAGAGAGGGGAAAGACACGTACTTAAGAAAAAACGAACGGGTAGAAAGGATGCCCCCGCTCTTCTATATTAATCCGGTTTTCAGAGATCCGAAATTATTTCGTAACCTCAACCGGATCAATGTTCGCATCGATCAGGCAGTCAAACGATACCGTTGAAAGCCACCCGGCTTTTTCAAACATATGCATGAAACAGACGCCTATCACCGCTGCACCGGAATATTTGTCAAGAACCGCTTTCACCTGCTCTGCTTTCACAGGCACGTTTGGCATCGAGAGCCCGCCCATGATGACGATAACTTTTGGTTTGAACTTCACAGGTACTATGCGGGCCTGCATGCCAACATCATCTACATGGCTGATCTTCTTCGCCCGGCTCTCGTCTACGAACGGGACAAAGACCTGCTCTAACTCGAGCGAGCGGAGGGCAAATGCGAGCAGTTCGACAAACGGTGTGCAGGTGCCCGGAACACCGTAGTACACAATCTGATCGCCTTTTTGTAATCCCTTTGCCTCGACAAATTCCTTAAACGGGCGCAGGATGCCCGGAACACCGTGGAAGATCTCTTTTGTGGCCATGATAGATCAACTGTCTTTTTAAGAGATGATAAAAATTGCCACTACATGGATGTCAAAAATAATTTTTAATGAATACTGTTTGCCATTTATTGAACAGGGAGGAAGATGGTAAGTGTTCTTCACCACCCTATGCCGTACTCCCCGCCAAAGGGAATGCAGACGAACTCCCAGTCACGGACACGGGCACGGTGTTCGGCAACCAGCTGGATCGCATCAACCCCGCAGGCATCGTTCTCAACAATACCGATCAGGTCTTCATCACCAGAGCGATTACCTGCCCGTACTTCATCTTTCCTTTAGATCCAACCAGCCAGAACATATTTTCCAACATTTACATCCTCTGCCTTCCGAGTATGAGATAGATAAAGAGCGGGGCTCCCAGAAATGCCGTCAACACACCGACCGGGAGTACCGCCGGGGCAATAATGATTCGGGCAACAATGTCTGCGGCAAGGAGAAGAATGGCACCCATGAGGCAGGCCCCGGGTAGGAGATACCGGTGATCACTGCCGACAATGCGGCGTACCATATGAGGGCCAAGGAGACCAATGAACCCGATGATGCCAAGGAACGAGACGACCACCGCAGTGATGAGCGAGCCAAGGAACATCCCGACCGTCCGGGACCGCTCAACATTCACGCCGACACTCCGGGCAGTGTCATCCCCGGCATCCACCGCATTGTAATCCCAGCGCGACCAGAAAAAATACCCGATGGCAGGAAGGACGAAAACTGCGATAATGGTAAGGTCACCCCACGTAGCCCGTCCCACATCCCCAAACGTCCAGAAGACGATCGCTGCAATCTGGTCGGTCGAGGAGAAAAACTGCAGGAAGGTTGTCCCGGCCGTAAAGAGTGCCGCAAGGGCAACCCCAAGGAGGATGATCACCTCCGGCCGGGAACTCCGGTACCGGGCAACAGCGAGAAGAATAGCAGTCGCAATCATGGAGCCGAGGAATGCACAGATGGTGATGATGTAGGGATTTCGTATCGTCACGGCATCTGATATGTTATGGGAGAGGGTTCCTGCACCGAAGATCGTTATGGCAAAAGCAGCACCGAAACCGGCAGCATGGGAGATCCCCAGTGTGTAAGGGGAACTGAGCGGATTCCGGAGCACGGACTGCATCACAACACCGGCAGCTGCAAGACCGGCGCCGGAGATGAGGGCCGCAAGGACACGGGGGATGCGGATACTCCAGAGGATGAGGGATGCATTATCGTCTTTAGGATGTAACAGGGAAGAGAATACATCCGTCACTGACAGTGTCATGCTCCCGGTGATGATCCCCAGGAAGAAGAGGAGGACGGCAATTCCGAAGAGTAGCAGGAGAAAGATGACCTTCCGGTGAGTATACCGGTTGTAATCTTCTACGCCAGCTCCGGGAGGTATATCGAGATGCATGATTCACAGGATCTAAAAAAAAATCCTTTCACGGATTTTCTTTATTAGCAATGGTCATAATAGATTGTTCATCAAGCGCCACAACTTCCCGAACAACAAAACCCTGCTCTCCGAGAAGACGGTTATATTCCTCAAAGGGGACGCTGTGACTGAAAGAGTATTGCCGCTGTTCTTTCTGTACACCTTTTATTGCCCAGAGATTCCATTCGAGATTCATGATGGGAACATCAAGAACGTTTTCATTTCCCTGCTTGTTGATGAAAAGACCCCCGGGTTGAGCGCATCGCGGATCTTCGGGATGAGCGCCGGTGCTTTACCTCCGGGGTTTGAGGATGAGAAGATGATATCAAATCCCGAACCGAGCGGATCGAAAAAGAAGTTACCGGGAGTGCAGCTCACCCGTTCAGCCTGGTAATAATCGATATATTTACGAGTTGCAGGCAATACGCCGGGAAGGTCAAAGACTACCCCGTTCAGACTGGGATTCTCCTGGCAGAACGCGATGGTATAGAGGCCGTGACCTCCACCAATGTCAAGAAGCAGGCGGGCTTTTCGGAACTCCGGCAGAGCGGTGACAGCCTTCACCGTCTTCTGGAGAATCCCGCACCGGGCATTTGCACCCATTGCCGGGATGATCAGCTCAGAGAACCATGCTTCGGGTTCGTACATCTTCGGACCCTTTCGGAGAATCTCTCCGAGATCGTCCCAGAGCCCGGCCAGGTGTTCCTGAAGGGTTATCTGGTCCTGCAGGCAGTAGGGTGAAGACGGGTTCAGGTACCGGTCTGAGAAGGGGGTGTTTTTGTACCGCTCACCCTCTTTTTCCAGGAGCTGCTGGGAAGCTAAAGATTCGAGAAATAATGCTGCCAGATTCGGGTGCAGACAGAGGCTGGCACTTATCGAATCGGCTGTCACCGGGTCATGACACTTTGCAAAGATTCCCAGTTGGCAGGCAGCAGCCAGCAGCCGGAACCGGCGGAGCCCGGAGAGGGTATCTTCGATGAATGCTGCGGGGTTCCCTGCACCGGCATCCGGAACAGCAAACCCGTCCGGCAGTACGCGGGGAGTGTCGTGCATGTCTGTCAATCCTCCTGGTTATGTCGAAGCAGCGAGGTTCAGGGGTTTAAATCCCCCGAAGAGCTGCTGCATGGCAGAGTATGCCGGTTTCCCATTAAGCATCGTGTAGATATCATCCGCTTTCTGTTCGGGACTGATATCGGAAAACTGGTCGGGATACAGGATCTTTCCCATGTAATAAGCATTTGCAAGCACGGTATCGTAGTTGTTGGCGTACCAGTTGTAAGGCATCAGGCCATAGACCTGGTTGTTCTTCACTGCTTTGAGGGATTTGTATACCGGGTCTTTCAGGTCATTTGCAACGAGCGCGTAGCTCGACTCATCGATAAAGATGACATCAGGGTCCCAGGCAAGCAGCTGCTCCTTGTCAATCATAATCTGTCCGCCGGTTCCGGCAGCAGATGCCACATTGTTGCCATTGATCATCTTGAGCGAGGGATAGGAAGGTTCAGTGGAGAGGAGACCATGGGCGCCATTGAACGAGACACCGCCAATGTATACCTTCTTTGACTGGTTCTTTGGGACGTCTTTAGTACGGCTGTTCAGGTCGTTCATGGTGTTTTCCATGTACGTGATAACAGATTCGGCACGTTCATCCTTGTTAAGAATCTTACCCATGGTGCGGAGGGACTGGTAAAACTGTGGTTTATTCTTCCCGAGATCCCCGGATACCAGTGCAACGACCGGCACTTTGGTCTTCTCCTGGAGTGCATCTGCATCCTTTCCGGTTCGCCAGGTTGCAAAGATGATATCCGGTTTCTGGGCGATGATCAGTTCAGGGTTGTCAACCCGGTTTGTGCCGATATAGGGCTTTTCGCCAAGTTCCGGATGCGCAATACTGTAGGGATTGTCCCGTCCTGAAGGCAATCCCATACCAAGCGCTGTTGCATTGAATGGGCCTTTCTCCATCTGGTCTACGCCAACGATCTTATCTGATGACTGGAGATAGACCAGCATCCGGACATCCCCGGCCCCGACTCCAATTATCCGCTGGGGGGAAGCCGGGACCGTAACAGTCCGGTTCATGAGATCTGTTACCGTCAGGGTTGCTCCATTAGCTGACGGTGATATTCCTGAAGTTGCCTGAGGCTGTGCTGAAGACGAGCCGGTACTCTGACTTGTGCAGCCGGAGATTATGACACAGGCTGTAAGAAAGATTACACATAAAATCAAAAGACTAGAGTTTTTTCTCATACGTATTGTACAAATTTTCAAACTATTTAAACCGATTTTTCTGATTTTACCGATATAATTATCCAAAAATCTTTCACATATGTTACTGCCTGGATTAAACCAGCCGGTCGCTATCCTGCAGTATACATTTTCCCCATCTGTTATCACACCCCCTCGAATCATGGCGGGTTTGAAATAGCGTCAGAGCATCATTTCCCGAATCATGGTGCAGTATCAGGATGCAGACGATGGTTGTAAAAAAAAAGGAAGTGAAATATCCGCTCTTACTGTTTGAACTTCTTTCCCGCATCCCATGCTCTGCCAATGGGGGTTCCCAGCGAATAATACTCCATCTTCATAACATCGAACGCGAACGCACCGATTTTCCGGAGATCCGGTTTCCCGTCAGTTCCCAGCACCATTTCATCGATTTTTACATCAACAATCTCGCCAATGATCTGCCGGGCTGTTCCGATCTCATGCAGGGCAAAAAGCCGGCATTCAAGGACAACCGGAAATTCTCCGATATATGGCGCAGGAACATGCTCTGCCTTTACGGGTGTTAACCCGGTGTCAAGAAATTTGTCCCGGTCCTTTCCAGAGACCATGCCACAATAATCGGTCTCTTCAAGATACTTCTTGTCAGGAATGCTGACCGTGAATGCTTTTGATTCGATAATGTTTTTGAATGTCTGGTGATTCGGGTTTATGGTAACAGATATACAGGGGGGTTCTGAGGCGCAGATACCACCCCATGCGGCTACCATTGCATCTGGTTTTCCGTTCGCATCATAGGAGCCGATGACAAAAACCGGCAGGGGATAGGCTATCGGTCGTGCACCGAATGATCGTTTCATGTCCTGACTGTTTTTTCTTATCGTATAAATACCGGAGGGTTTGTGGTTCACCATAGAGAAAATTGCATTATTGTCTATTTGCTAATAGTTCAGGATTGAGTGGGTTTTACCTTTGATCGTTTATCATGTCCCCCATCCGGAAATGCAAATGGAATGCGAATATTCCAGGATCTTAAAAAACATCATCGGGAAAAACGATAAAAAAAGTGATTCTATCCGCATTTCACTCTATTGGGGAATATATTTACCCAACACCGCTATCGTGGAACGCTTCACCTACTCGAAACATTTGTGACACAAAAATCGTTTGGCGTAGAAAAGAATCTTTTTCTGGTTCTGTTACTGAGATGTAACAACGGACAATTATTCCTACATATCTTTATATCAGATCTATAGAAAATCGTAATACAAAATATAGATCATAATCCTTTAATAACACTTGATTTTAATAAACTGTAGATTAGTACAAAAAAAACCTGGATTAACCTCATTGTCGTAGCAACACTGATCCTTGCATTTATTGACGGCATTCATGGGAGCGCCCGTATTCATCTTCCTGCTGTTCAGGGGGTATAAACGATGATGTTATCGGTAAACGAACTGAAATTCATGTACCGGAACCGCAATGTCTTAAAAGAGATCGGCTTTACGATCGAACAGGGACACGTGGTTGCCGTGCTCGGCCCCAACGGGGTCGGGAAGACCACGCTTTTGAAATGCCTCAACCGGATCTTAAAGCCACGGCAGGGAACCGTGCTTCTTGATGAGGAGAACCTGCTCGATCTCAGCACTATGGATATCGCCCGGCGTGTCGGTTATGTTCCACAACGGGTGGAGACCGGGCGACTGACCGCGTTCGATGCGGTGCTGCTCGGCCGTCGCCCGCACATTGGCTGGGATGTAACTCCCCGCGACCTTGCCATCGTGGACGCCATCTTCACCAAGCTAGGCATGGAAGCCCTCCGCCTTGCTTATATCGATGAGATGAGCGGCGGCGAACTCCAGAAGGTTGCCATTGCCCGTGCGCTGGTCCAGGAACCAAAGATCCTGCTCCTCGATGAACCGACCAGCAACCTTGATATGAAAAACCAGGTGGATATCTTAACTACCATCCGCGACATTGTCCGCGATCATAAGATTGCAGCCATCATGACGATGCATGACTTAAACCAGGCCCTGCGGTTTGCAGATACGTTCATTTTCCTCAAGTCGGATAAGAGAAAGCAGTCTCCTGCTCCCCCTCTCCAAAGAACGGAGCATAAAAGTTTCCCTTTACTCCGCTCAGGCACATCTCTACCTTTTCAGGTGTCAACCAAAGAATTGCATAAGGGTTACTTGTTGAGTGGGTGGGAAAAAGTTACGTCTTTTCATCCGCCATTCTTCAAAATATTCCCTATCAAGGTAAGGATTTTTCTCAAGTTTCGCCATTCTGAAGCGTTCGATTTTGGTATCCGAGAAGGAAGAAAGTATCAGCTTACCAGAGGCAAACGTCCACTTTTTATTCCAAATCTTGTGCCAGTATCTGTGGACAATCCACGTCTTGCCTTTGTTTTGATGTCGTCGTTTAGCCCATGTATAGAGCATCCCCCACAGAATGTGGTCAAGTCTGCTGAAAACATCTGATGATACTGCATGTTTGTGATAGAGTGCCCATCCTCTAACGATAGGGTTTAGATTAGCAATGAGTCTGTCTTGAGACCAGGTTCTTCCTTGATGGATGATTTCCCGCATCTTCTGGATTATCGATTCCTGCGAACCTCTTGATGGTTTGGAGAGAAGTTTCCCGTGATATTTCCGGAAATTCCAGCCAAGAAAATCGAAACCCTCGGAGATATGAGTGATTGTGGTTTTCTCTTCAGAGAGAGATAATCCACGTATCTCAAGGAATTTGGCGATAATCTCTTTTACCTTCAGAAGTGTCTCTTCCGAATCAGCTGTCACAATAAAATCGTCTGCGTACCTTACGTAGTTGATTTTATGTTTGTTACAGCGAGTTTTGTTGATTTTACCGTCCTTTTGAGAATAGAATGCTTTTCCCAGTTCGGTCTCTATCCCGTTCAGAGCCATGTTGGCAAGTATTGGGGATAATGTGCCACCTTGTGGTGTGCCGTTGTCTGTCGGAAATAGTCTGCCATCTTCGAAGTATCCTGCTTTTAGGAACTGTACGAGTATTGACTTCTTCATTGGTATGTTGTTGAGAAGCCAGACGTGGTTGATCGTATCAAAGAATGATTTGATGTCCCCTTCCAGAATATATTCGGCGGATCGTTTCCAACTAAGGCAGATGTGTGTGTAAGTGTAGGCATCTTTGGTGGATCTGAACTTCTTAAAACCAAAGGAGGTTGAATCACTGGTTGACGCTTCTATGGGGCTCATTGCCAATGCATAGATTGTTTGCATTGCTCTATCGTACAGTGTTGGGATGCTTATTGGTCGCATCTTTCCATTTTTCTTGGGGATATAGACTCTTTTCAGGGGTTTTGATTTGTATCCCTTGTCGGTAAGACTGAGTACTGCTTTCATTTTGTCGGCAGTTGATGTCCACACAACACCATCGATGCCGGGTGTTTTGCCCCCTTTGTTTTCCGTGACAGTTTTCACTGCAAGGAGTTTGGCATGATGTGAATGCGTCAGTAGTCGTGTGAGTTTCCTTACGTCGTGCCATTTACATTCTTTGGCTGCTCTTGCAAGTCGAGATTGAAGGTTGTTGACAGTTTTCTTAACTGTATTCCAGTCAATGGCTCTCCATTGATTGCCCAGTTCGCTATCTGTAAGATCTGTACCGTAGGGTATCTCTGGATGTCTTACATTCACATTAATCACTCTCTGTTGCTTGATGCACCCGTGATAAGTCAGCACGCTTTCGCGTTAGGACAAATTTTGAATCCCTATCCCGCGCATTACACGCGAGCCTTCGCTTCTTACCACATCCTCTGCCGTCTGTGTCATTGCTTGGCTTTGCAACCTTGCTACCCTCTGGGAACACATACGGTTTACCAAGTTCCAATCGGGGGATAATTGTTGAGACCTTAGGAGCCACCTTTAGACCAGAGACATATGGGTCCATTCGCTTGAACGTCCGTTCGACCGTCCAAGCCATGTCTCGTACCTTTTGGCTGTGCGTATCAACCTGATTTCGCACTGTGCACGTCATGATCCCTCAAGCGGTGATTCACCTTTCGATTCTCCGTAGTCTCATTTCCCTGGCAGATTGTCACATGCAGGTTTAGTGATTCTCCACGTTGTCTCCCGAGTTTCACACAAAGCCGTTACCAGCAATGCATGTCGGGATAGGGACACTTTGAATGGATAGAGTGGTGATTTTCTCACAATCCTCCGATTAGCTTCTTGTCACACGAACGGAACCGTGCATATCCACGGCAATCATGATATCGTAACCCCCTCCGTTATCGAAGAGGTGTACGGCCTTCCCGTAATGATTGGAACACTCGGAGGTGTCCGGTGTGTCATCCCCGGCGCCTGTAAAATAGCTTAGGAGAAAAACTATGCATACACATCACCATGCACCCCACCCGGTAACGTTCGAAGACTGTATCAGGTTCCATGGGCATACCTGCCCGGGCCTTGCCTCCGGCTACCGTGCGGCAACTGCTGCAATGGAGGCACTGGGCGTCACCCGCCCTGAAGATGAGGATCTCGTCGCTATCTGTGAGACCGATGCCTGCGGTGTGGACGCGATACAGGTGATTGCCGGGACAACGGCCGGCAAAGTTCAGCACAGGTGAAATGATAATAATAAACTGATAAATCGTAATTCGTGTGAAATAAATACGATACTTTAATGCATTTAATATGATAATTTTTTGTTTCGATCAAAAAATCACTAAGGAATGGCGAATCATATGACAGAAAACGAACGGATCCATGGGGTTACTACAGCGGGGAACTATGACCATCTTATTGGGGATATCGTGCCAGGCCAGTCCCTGCTCATCTCTACTATCCTTGAATATCTGCCGGACAATCCCCGACGGATTCTGGAACTCGGCTGTGGGACGGGGATCCTCACGGAGATGATCCTGGCCAGGTCTCCTGGAGCACGGATCACCGGAATTGACCTCTCGCCGGACATGCTGCGCGTTGCATCGGATAAGCACGAACTCCGGAATGTGGATTTCATTGAGGAAGACCTCCGGAGTGCATGGCCCTCCGGGCCTTACGATGCAATCGTTACCTCCCTCTGTCTCCATCACGTTTCTCCTGAAGACCGTGCCGAGGTGATGAAAAGAGCCTGCAAGGCCCTTTCTCCCGGCGGCCGTTTCATCTGCGGGGACATATTTTGCGGAGAAACGGATTGGGAGGAGCAGGTTTTCACTGCCAACTGGCTCCAGGCGATGAAGAAAACCGGTGTCCCGGACGATATGATTAATGGGATGACCGTATCACGAAATGAACGCCGACCGGAACTCCGCCCAATCTCATGGTTCCGGAATGTTCTCATGGAAGCCGGGTTTTCCCGGGGGACGACTCCCTTCACCGCTGGATTTGTGGGTCTGGTGGTAGGGTTTGCACCGGAATGACTGGAAAAAAACATGTTTTCAGTTTCGTTTAAAAGACCAGAAAGTAATCGCAAGTTCTATAGTAAGATCCTATTTTTGGGTGATTGTAAAATATCAGCCCCCACAAATAAAAGGTGGGGCAGATGGATCCCATCTTTCGCACGTGGGCATAGCATTTTTAGGAAATAAAAAGGCAAATAAAATGCTTATATGGAAAGGTCCAGCCCATGGGGCCACCATTCGAAAAATATTATTTCGTAACGCCGACCTGCGGAATGTAGGATTCATATTACATATTTTTATATCATATTTATGAAAAATCGTAATACAAAATACAGATCATCA
Source organism: Methanoregula sp. (assembly GCA_030653335.1). Taxonomy (GTDB): domain Archaea; phylum Halobacteriota; class Methanomicrobia; order Methanomicrobiales; family Methanospirillaceae; genus Methanoregula. The sequence continues at coordinate 13,288 of JAURZP010000542.1, forward strand.
TACTTTAATAACACTCGATTTTAATAAACTGTAGATTCGTATGAAAAAGACCTGGATGAACCTCATTGTCGTAGCAACACTTATCCTTGCATTTGCAGTGTGCGCTGGATGTACTAGTAACGCAAATACATCGACTGGTACAACAGCCGGAACACCCTCTGCCTCGGCCACCACCACGATCTCAGATGGGTACGGGCGAACGGTCGTCATCCCTTCAAATATCGATCGGATAGTTTGTTCCGGTTCCGGTTGTCTGCGGTATATCTCCTACCTCGGGGCACAGGACAAGATTGTAGGTGTAGACAGCATCGAAAAGACAAAACAGGCTGTCGAAGGGCGGGCATACACCCTGGCCAACCCGCAGTTTGCCAGCCTGCCCCTGATCGGCGAGATGCGAGGGAAGGATGACCCGGAGAAGATCATCGGCATCGGCCCGCAGGTCATCTTTAAAACCGCATCTCTTACCGAGCAGCCGGCCAATGCCATCGCTGCTGCAGATATCCTCCAGAACAAGACCGCAATTCCGGTTGTTGAGATGCCATACGGGGATCTGGCAACCGTATCGGGCAAGGCTCAGGCATACGGGACACTCCGCCAGATGGGCACACTCACCGGAAAGAGCGCCAGGGCTGAAGAACTGATCGCGTACATCGATGAGACGACCGCAGACCTGAAAAAGCGCACGCAGGACATCCCCGAATCCCAGCAGAAGACTGCATATGTTGGCGGCGTATCCTTCAACGGTCCGCACGGCATCATCTCCACCGAACCTGCCTACCCGCCCTTTGCCATGGTGAATGTCAGGAACATTGCCGGGCAGGCAGGAACCCAGCATGCGGACATCTCAAAAGAGCTCCTGGTCAGTGCGGATCCGGAATTCATTTTCATTGATGTCGGGACAATGCAGATCAACGATGGCGGGGCAATCGTGGAACTCAGGACCAACCCGGCGTTCTCCAGCCTTTCTGCAGTGAAGAACAAGAAGGTGTACGGTATTCTGCCTTACAACTTCTACTCGACTAACTACGAGTCCGTTCTTGCGGATGCCTATTTCGTGGGAAAAACAGTGTATCCTGACCGTTTCGCAGATGTCGACCCATCAGCAAAAGCCGACGAGATTTACACCAAGTTTGTCGGTAAGCCGGTCTTTGCGTCCCTTAACGCGAATTACAACAGTACGGGATTCCGGCAGGTAAAGATCTGATAAGCCAGGGACGCCATGCACACCGAAGAAGGAACTATACCCAACGATTACCTGCGCTATACCGGCCAGAAACTGGTCTGGATAGCTGCAGGTCTAGTCCTGGTCTTTTTCCTCTTCATCCTTGCAATTTCTGTCGGTGCGGTGGCCATTCCACCGGTTGATGTGATCCAGACGCTGCTTGGCATTGGCACTTCCGTGAAATGGGATCGCATCATCTGGAATATCCGGCTGCCGCAGGCACTCGCTGCTATCGTAGCCGGTGTTGGTCTTGCCGTAGCCGGTGTTGCCATGCAGTCCATCCTGAGAAATCCGCTTGCCTCACCATTCACGCTTGGCATCTCCAGTGCCGGTGCGTTCGGTGCGGCAGTATCGATTATCGTGCTGGGGACCGGCAGGATTCAGTCTACGGTGGCGAACCCGGTCTCGATATCAAACCCTTACCTCACTACGATTGTCGCCTTTTTCTTCTGCATGCTCGCCACTGCGATAATCCTCCTCATCTCTCATCTCAAGGGCGCCTCGCCCGAGGTCATGGTGCTGACAGGAGTCGCCCTCTCGTCTCTCTTCGGAGCCGGGGTGATGTTCCTCCAGTATTTCTCCAGTGACACCCAGCTTGCGGCAGTCGTCTTCTGGACATTCGGAGACGTTGGCCGGGCAACATGGGACACCCTGCCGTTCATGGCGCTCGTGGTCGCTGCCGCAACTCTGTTCTTCATCTACAACCGATGGAACTACAATGCGATCGATGCCGGGGACGAAACTGCCCAGGGACTTGGCGTCAATGTTGCCCGCACCCGGATTGTAGGGATGACCGTTGCAGCCTTGGTATCCGCAGTCATTGTTGCACTGTTAGGAGTCATCGGGTTTGTCGGGCTCGTCTGCCCACATATGGTCCGCCGTGTTATCGGAGATGACCAGCGGTTTCTGATCCCCGGCTCGGCGGTCGCAGGCGCCATCCTTCTACTTGCATCGGACACTGTGGCCCGCATAATTGTTGCACCATATATCCTCCCGGTCGCCGTACTGACGGCATTCATGGGAGCGCCCGTATTCATCTTCCTGCTGTTCAGGGGGTATAAACGATGATGTTATCGGTAAACGAACTGAAATTCATGTACCGGAACCGCA